>CALCEA010000080.1 GCA_937900675.1 uncultured Chitinophagaceae bacterium | reverse complement strand
AATCAGCAAAATAACCTTCTCTAATATATCCTCTTTCTTTGATTTGAAAACAAGTAGCAACTGCATGGCTCATTTTTTCCACCATTTTCTCTATACTTATTTTGCCCTCTTTTACATATTTCAACATCAACATCACAGAGTGTTGCACCAGCGGCAATCCTGCGTGCGCATGCGCATAAGCTTCTTGTTTCTCTTCCCAGGTATGAGGTGCGTGATCTGTAGCAATCACATCTAATCTATCATCTAATAATGCTTCCCACAATGCTGCCTTATTATGTGGCGCTTTGATGGCGGGGTTACATTTAATTAAATTGCCTTTTGTTGCATAATCATCTGCAGTATAATGTAAATGATGCACGCAAACTTCTGCTGTAATTCTTTTATCCGCAAGTGGTCTTAGGTTTGAGAATAGCTGTAATTCTTTTGCTGTACTGATATGTAAAATATGTAGTCTAGCGTCAAATTTTTGTGCCAATTGAATTGCTTTCCATGAAGATTCAAAGCAAACCTCATCATCTCTTATTATTGGATGATCAGATGGTTCTAAATTTGGCTTTATCGCTTCTAGAGCTGCTTTATTTCTTCTAATTAAACTTTCCTCTTCACAATGGGTAGCTATTAATAGTTCTGAGCCACCAAATACTTTTTCTAATACTAGGGGGTTATCAACTAATAGATTTCCAGTAGAGGATCCCATGAATATTTTTACACCACAAACCTCATTTTTCTTTTTATTAATTTTTAATATCTCTTCAATATTTTCATTGGAAGTGCCCATGAAAAAAGAGTAGTTGGCTAAAGCGTTTTGTGCTCCAATGGCATATTTATCTTCTAATAATTCAACGGTGAATGCAGGAGGATTAGTATTGGGCATTTCCATGAAACTTGTCACGCCACCTGCTGCAGCTGCTTTTGCTTCTGTATAAATATTGGCTTTATGAGTCAATCCAGGTTCTCTGAAATGCACTTGATCATCTATAGCGCCAGGAATCAAATACATTCCTGTTGCGTCAATTTCTTCAATTTTATAAGAAACACTAATATTGCTAGCAATTTTTTCTATTCTACCATTCTTAATTAATAGGTCACTTGTAAATGTTTTTCCTTCATTTACAATTTGTGCATTTTTAATTAAAAAGTTACTCATATTTTTTAGTTTTCAATGTGAAGTGAAAATGATACGTAATTTCCAGTTAGCTTGTCTAAATTCAATAAAGGTGAATTTGTTACAGCTGGTTTGATTAAATTATTAATACCGTAGCTAAATTTTATTTCTGGAGAAATTCTAATATAGTCATTAATAATAAAAGTCAATCCTAGGCCAAGATCATATGTAAGGTTTAATGGTTTTATGATGGCTGTATTTGGACTTCCCGAGTTGTTATAGTAAACAGATCCAGTGCTAAAATCATAATTCAATGTTGCCCCTGCAACAATATAGTGTCTCATTGCATCTCTGTAACTTAAAATATCATATCTGTCTGATTCATATTTTAATGCTACTGGAACTTGAAAAAATAGAGGACTTGTCTTAAATACTTGTACATTGCTATTTCCTTTTTTTAAAAAGTTATTATTTAAATCACTATTCAAAATGATAGCCATGCCAGTTCTAAAGAGTAAATTCTTATAGACTCTAAATGTGATAGGTATTCCACCATGTAAAAAGAAACCTGGTTCTGACTCAATTGAACTAGTAGAATTAACTGCTAAAGCGCTAGGAATAAAATTTGCACCTCGGGTATATTGAAAATTACTTGTGAAAACTCCAAAATACAATCCAGACCAAAATTTTTCATCGTCATGATCAGGTTGATTGATACCACCTTTTTGTCCAAATCCATTTAGACTAATACTTAATATAATACAACATGCAATTATTTGTCTCCAATATAGATGCTGCATATTCCTAAAGTTAGTTTTTCTTGTTGTACATTTTTAAAACCTGCTTTTTCAAGTACAGATAAAAAAGCTTTACCTTCTGGAAATGCTATTACACTCTCATTTAAATAAGCATATGCTTCTTTATTACCAGAAAATATTTTACCCACGGTTGGGGTGATCCATTTCATGTACAATGTATAGATGGGTTTGAACCAGAAACTCGAAGGTTGTGAAAATTCTAATACAACTAATCTGCTTCCGGGTTGAAGTACTCTATTTATTTCTTTCAATCCTTTTTCTAAATTGGCGAAGTTGCGAACACCAAAAGCCACCATCGCCCCATCAAATTGTGCATCTTCAAATGGAATATCCGTGCTGTCTCCTAATTTTAAGTCAATGATATTCTCTAGGCCTTTTTCAGCAATTTTAATTCTACCATATTGCATCATGCCCTCAGAGATATCTATCCCGGTAATTTTTGTAGGATGAATTTGCTTATAAGCCATTAATGCCATATCTGCAGTTCCAGTGGCAATATCTAATAAATGATGAAGCGGTTTTAGTTTTAAATAACCAATCGCTTTTTTGCGCCAACCTTGATCAATTCCCAGGCTCAGGAACCTGTTCAAAAAATCATATTTTTTGGCTATAGAGTCAAACATACTAGCTACTTGCTCTTTCTTAGAAGCATTACTTTGACTATAAGGAACCACCTTGTCGTGGGCAAATTGACTCATATGGCAAAGATATTGATTTTGTGGGTTATCTTCGTATGGAATGCGTGCAAGAGTTTATAAATCAACAGGTAGCTGGTACTCGATCAAAACCGAGGAGGGACTGTTCTATCAGGCCCGTATTAAGGGGGCTATTAAGTTAGACAATCGATCCTCCACCAACCCAATTGCGGTTGGGGATTGGGTGCATGCAGAGATGGAAGAGGGGGGTGATGAGCAAGCCATAATGATTGATGAAATTTTGGATAGAGACAACTATGTTGCTAGACAATCACCACATAATAAAAGACAGCAACATATCATAGCATCCAATCTGGATCAGTCCATTTTATTAGCAACATTAAAATCGCCAAAAACTTCACAGGGATTTATTGATCGTTTTTTAATTGCATGTGAATCTTTCCATATTCCCGCCATCATTGTTTTTAACAAAGCTGATCTATATGAAGAAAAAGAAATGGCTTTATACGAAGAGATGAAAGAGATATATGAAGCTGTTGGATATAAAGTAATTTTAATTAGTCTGGAAGAACAAAAAGGCTTAGAGCAGTTAGAAGATCTATTGAAGAATAAAACCACTTTAATTAGTGGACATAGTGGAGTAGGTAAATCTAGTTTAATAAACTATTTGTTTCCTGAACTAGATATTATTACTCAAGAAGTGAGTGATTGGAGTGGAAAGGGAATGCATACAACTACTTTTGCTCAAATGTATGATCTTCCTTTTGGTGGATCTGTGATAGATACGCCTGGTATGCGTGAACTAGGATTGGTGAATATGGAAAAAGAAGAATTGGCACAATATTTTCCTGAAATGCGCGCAGTCATGCATGGCTGTCAATTTAATAATTGTCAACATATTAATGAGCCAAGTTGCGCGGTAAAAGCTGCGGTAGAAAAAGGCTTAATTACTGAAGCTAGATTTTATAGCTATGTTGATTTATGGCATGGAATAGAAGACCATAAATACTAAAGTGATTCTGGCGCATCATTGTGCTCCGAAAACCAAGAAGCATATTTCACATAATTATTGGAGATTCTGTTAATCTCGCCATTGATTAATTCCTGACTAATGGTTTTTACTTTCTTTGCTGGTATGCCTGCATAAATAGATCCTTCTTCAACAATAGTCCCCTCAAGTACTACAGCGCCTGCAGCAATAATAGAATTAGAATGAACTACACAAGCATCCATTACAATACTACCCATTCCAATTAACACATTGTCATGTATGGTACAACCATGCACCATGGCATTATGTCCAATAGAAACATTGTTGCCTATAGTAGTGGGATGTTTTTGGTAGGTACAATGTATGATGGCTCCATCTTGCACATTTACCTTATTTCCCATCTTAATATAATGCACATCTCCGCGGATCACTGCATTGAACCAAATAGAACAATCATCGCCCATTTCCACTTCTCCCACAATCGTGGCATTAGGTGCTACAAAACAATTTTTGCCAAATTGTGGATCTTTCCCGTTAACTGCTAGTATGGTTGCCATAAAAATGCGACTTTTGTAATGCAATTTACTAGTAATGTCAAGAATAAACAATAGACAACTCTTTTTCCAACACTTGGCGCAAACTTCTGATAAACCCATTGGTATCGAAGTGGCATCTGCTAAGGGTATACATATTTATGATACAGAAGGCAAAGCTTATGTGGATATGATTGCCGGATTCAGTGTTTGTAATATTGGGCATAGTCATCCATCAGTTATTAAAGCCATACAAGAGCAAACTGAAAAATATATGCATGTTATTGTGTATGGAGAATTTGTTCAAGCGCCACAAGTGGCGTATGCTAAAAAATTGACTAGTTTATTACCTGATAGTTTACAATCTGTTTATTTTACGAATAGTGGAGCTGAAGCAACAGAAGGCGCTATGAAATTAGCCAAGCGTGTAACAGGTAAAACAAAATTAATTTCATTTAAAGGCGCATACCATGGAAGTACACAAGGTGCTTTGAGTATGATGGGAGATGAATATTTTAAGAATGCTTATCGTCCTTTATTGCCAGATACTTTACAATTAAGGTATAATCATTTTGAAGATCTAGAATGGATAGACCATAGTGTAGCAGGGGTGTTGGTTGAATTAGTGCAAGCAGAAACTGGTATCACTCCAGCGAATAAAAAATGGGTGATGGCATTGCAAAAAAAATGTGCTTCTGTTTGTGCTTTACTCATTGTGGATGAGATTCAATCTGGTTTTGGTAGAACAGGATCCTTATTTGCTTTTGAACAATATGGAATTACACCCGATGTATTATTAACAGGTAAAGCATTGGGTGGAGGTTTGCCATTGGGTGCTTTTATTAGTAGTGTAAAGATGATGCAATGCTTGACTTATGCTCCAGTTTTAGGTCATATCACTACATTTGGCGGCAACCCAGTAAGTTGTGCAGCAGGTCATGCAGCATTGGAAGTTTTGTTAGAAGAAGATTGGATGAAGGAAGTGAAAGAAAAAGAACAAATATTGATGGATCAATTAATTCATCCAAAGATTCTACATAGAAATCACAAGGGATTATGGATGTCTTTACAATTTGAGTCTCCAGAACTGACTAAAAAAATAGCTGCAGCTTGTGTTCAAAATGGAATCATTACTGATTGGTTTTTATTTGCAGAAGATCGCATAAGAATTGCTCCGTCATTATCTATAACACATTCAGAATTAGTAGAAGCCATTAAGGTTATTCAAAAAAGTATTAACCAAGTTGTAGAATCGTAATATTGCCATTAACAATCTCCCGTTCTGCAATACTGTCTGTACAATGTTTCGTATTGAGGAATGATATGATGAATATCAAATAAACCAGCTTGTGCTTTTGCGTTGGTTTTGAACAATTTTAATTTCGCCTCGTCCTTTAATAATTCGATAGCTTTTTCACTCATGGTTTTGGTATCACCCACAGCTGCAGTATAACCAGTCTTCCCATCAATATTTACTTCTGCTAATCCACCAGCGTCTGAACTAATCACCACAGCACTTGCAGCCATCGCTTCTAAGGCTGCTAAACCAAAACTTTCATATTCAGAAGGCAATAAGAAGATATCACTTACTGCTAAAATTTCTTCCATTTGTTCTTGCTTACCTAAGAAACGCACATCCGCCTCAATTCCGAATTGTCTTGCTAAATCTTCTGCTACAGGTCTTTCCGGGCCATCGCCTACCATTAATAATTTTGCAGGCAATGCTTTATGTATATTATTAAAGATGGCCATCACATCATCTATTCTTTTGATTTTTCTAAAGTTAGATGCGTGTACAATAATTTTTTCGTTATTAGGTGCAATCACTTGTCTAAAGGCTGCAACTGGTTTTTTGTCATAACGATGAATGTCCACAAAGTTGTTGATCACTTGAATGTCTTTGCGAATATCGAAGTGCTTTAAAGTTTCTTCTTTTAAATTAGCAGATACTGCAGTGATTGCGTCACTTTCATTAATTGAAAAAGTAACTACTGGCTCATAGGTTTTATCTCTACCAACCAATGTGATATCAGTTCCGTGTAATGTAGTAATCACCGGAACGGATCTACCTGTTTTTTGTTTTACAATTTGTTTTGCGGTATATGCAGCTGATGCATGTGGTATCGCATAGTGCGCATGAATTAAATCCAAATCGTGATTCAAGATCACATCTACCATAGTACTTGCCAATGCTAATTCATATGGCGGGTAATCGAATAATGGATAAGTAGGTACACGAACCTCATGGTAAAAAATATTGGCATGAAAACCATTTAATCTCACAGGTTGTTGGTAGGTAATAAAATGAATCTCATGGCCTTTCTCTGCCAAAGCTTTTCCAAGCTCGGTAGCCAATACGCCACTTCCTCCAAATGTTGGGTAACAAACAATTCCGATCTTCATTTTACTACTATTGAACATGCAAATAACAACTAAATATTCAATAAAGTTTAATTATATTTAAATATTATTTGAATGTAAAACAATCACTATGCGTGCTTTATTTGTAGCCCTTTTGTGTTTGCCTATTTTAACTCAGGCACAAACCAACCAAGACAGTGTAGCCATTAAGAAAATGGTAGACGAAGTATTAACCAATGGTAAAGCCTATGACTTATTAAGAGAGCTTACCAAAAAAATCGGAGGTAGATTGGCTGGATCTCCACAACAACAAAATGCTGCTGTTTGGGGCAAAAGAAATTTAGAAGCTTTTAAACCAGATAGAGTTTTTCTACAAGCATGTAAAACGCCTAATTGGCAAAGAGGTGGTAAAGACTTTGCTTCAATAGTAGGAATTGGCGGAGTGGCTACTAATCAACCATTGGCTGCATTAGCTTTAGGAAACTCATTAAGTTCAAATGGATTAGTAGAAGCTGAAGTAATTGCAGTGGCTAATTTTGATGAATTAGAAAAAAGAAAAGATGAGATCAAAGGCAAAATAGTATACTACCATAGTGTGTTTAATCCAACCAGAGTGCAAGTATTTCAAGCATATGGTGAAAGCGGAATGTACAGAGGTGCTGGTGCAAGTAGAGCAGCTAAATATGGTGCAGTGGGTGTGATGATTCATTCTTTGAGTTCTGCTCCAGACAATGAGCCACACACTGGTGGTATGAAATATGATGAAGCTTATCCAAAAATTCCTGCAGTAGCATTGGGTCCAGATGATGCTAAAGCTTTATATGAATTAGCGAAGAAAACAACAGTAAGAGCACAAATACAAACACATGGTTTCTTCTTACCTGACGCAGACGAGAATAATGTAGTAGCTGAGTTAAAAGGCTCTGAATTCCCTGATCAAATTATTACCATTGGTGGTCATTTAGATAGTTGGGATGTGAACGAAGGTGCGCATGATGATGGTGCTGGCATTGTTCAAACTATGGAAGTACTTCGTACGATGAAAGCATTGAACTATCAACCAAAACATACTATTCGTTTTGTATTATTTGCTAACGAAGAGAATGGTATGCGTGGCGGTAATAAATATGCTGATCTTGCTAAAGAAAATAAGGAGCAACATATTTTTGCTTTAGAAAGTGATGAAGGAGGTTTTACCCCAAGAGCAATTGGTATTACTTGTTCTGCTGATCAATTGAAGAAATTTCAATCTTGGAATAGTTTATTAAAACCTTATGGTACAGAAGTAACAGCAGGTGGCGGTGGTGCCGATATTGGTCCATTAGCTAAAGTCAATCCAAGTATTGTATTGTCAGGTTTAATTCCAGATAGTCAACGCTATTTTGATTTACATCATGCAAAAACAGATGTGTTTGAAAATGTAAATAAGCGTGAATTGTTATTAGGCGCTGCAAACATGACAGCGATTATTTACTTAATAGATCAGCATGGCATTAATCCTTAATATTCATTCGAAAAAATACCTAATACTCGTAGATTTTCGGCATGCATCAGACGCTTTCGCGTCTTCTCGTTCGCTCGTATTAGTATTTTTCTCGAATGATTCTTAAAATAAGTGAGCCCTTTAAGAAATTAAGGGCTCACTTATTTTTACTCTTATAATTTTTTCAAGGCCCCCCATAAACGAGGGCCTTGATTTTTTAATAAACTTATCTTGAAAGGTTCATTGAGCGTTCCTTGTAAAGTGTTCTGAAGTATGGATCGCGGAGGTCTTTGATAAAGCGAATGGCTTCACCCGTACTCTTCATCTCTGGTCCTAATTCTTTGTTTACACCTGGGAATTTTTCAAAACTAAATACCGGTTCTTTAATAGCATAACCGTCTAGTTTTTTCTCCATCGTAAAGTCGGTTAATTTATTGGCACCTAACATTACTTTGGTAGCAATATTCAAATAAGGAATTTGATATGCTTTAGCAATAAATGGCGTAGTTCTTGATGCTCTTGGATTGGCTTCAATCACATATACCTTATCGTCTTTGATAGCAAATTGAATATTGATTAATCCTCTAATATTTAAAGCTCTTGCAATTTTCTCGCTATAGAATTCCATAGTCTCCACAATCAATGGAGTAAGATTGAATGCAGGTAATACCGCATTACTATCTCCACTATGAATACCTGCAGGTTCAATATGTTCCATCACGCCCATTACATGGAATGTCTCACCATCAAAGATGGCATCTACTTCTGCTTCTTGACAACGATCCAAGAAATGGTCAATCAAAATCTTATTATCTGGAATATGTTTTAAGATGCTCACTACTGAACTTTCTACTTCAGCATCATTAATAACAATACGCATTCTTTGTCCACCAATTACATAACTAGGTCTTACTAGTACTGGGTAACCTACTTGATTAGCTACTTCAATCGCTTCTTCTGCAGTATATGCAGTTCCGTATTGAGGATAAGGAATATTTAATTCTTTTAATAAATCACTAAAGCGTCCTCTGTCTTCTGCAATATCTAAACTATCAAAAGAGGTTCCAATAATTTTGATGCCTCTCTCTGTTAAACGCTTAGCTAATTTTAAAGCTGTTTGTCCACCTAATTGTACAATAACACCTTCTGGTTGTTCTAATTCTATAATCTCCCAAATATGTTCCCAAAATACTGGCTCGAAATATAATTTATCGGCCATGTCAAAATCTGTTGATACTGTCTCTGGATTACAATTCACCATGATGGCTTCGTATCCTGATTCTTTCACCGCTAATAATCCATGCACACAACAATAATCAAATTCAATACCTTGTCCAATTCTATTAGGACCACTACCTAATACAATAATTTTCTTCTTTTTGGACGGGATGGATTCGTTGGATTGCAGCTGATGACTCATAGGTATAAAATTGGGCAAAAATACATCAGCGAACTCATTTCACCAAGCATAGTTCGTCCCATCTGGTGGTATAGCGTTTGCTACGCTTCTCGCTACGCATTTTCCAGTTCTTTTGGGTCCCGCTGGTGCCAAATTTTAGGACATCCCCCCGGTAAGCGGCGTTCATATTGTCTATAACATTCATTAGTTTTTTTCGCCTAGGATCGGAGGGGGGTGTAAAAAGATGGGTTTGTAGGGCTGTATCAGGAACAAAATCACTTAAAATCACTCCAGCTTTCTTGTAAATTTCTCCCTCTTCAAAGATGCTTTTGCCAATTGCTACTACGGCTTTGATAATGTCGGGGGTAATCTGAGTGGGGTTATCTAGTAGGGTATATCCATTCACCTGCTTGCCTCGATGGTAATGAGCCAGTGCCAAGTTCACGGGGGCTTTCTTTAGTAAAAAAACACTTACTCCTCTTGCCGCGCTATGTTGTCTTCTTAATTTTTCTGCAGCCCTGGTAGCATAAGTGGCCAAGGCTTCTTCTATTTCCTGCCAATCACTTACTTCTCTTCCAAACATTCTAGTAGTAGCAATCATTTTTTTCTCTGTGCGTGGCGCTTGCATCGCATGCGTTTTATGTCCCTTTAATTCTCTGATTAATTTAATGCCTACAATGCCTCCTAAAAAACGCTTGCCCCAACTAAGATCTTTGATGCTTAAAGTATAGGCATTGTGTATGCCATAGGTTTTTAATTTTTCTGCATACTGAAATCCAATCCCCCAGATATCTTCTACTGGAGTTTGTTGTAATGCTGCTTGAATAAGACGGGTATTATGTAATACCACTACACCATTAGTTTTTATTTTATTTTTCTTAGCTAATCTATTCGCGACTTTACTTAATACTTTATTAGGAGCTACGCCAATAGATACAGGAATACCTGTCCATTTTTCAATAGTGTTTTTTAACTGAATACAATAAGATGGTAAATCTTCGAGATCAATATGATCCAAATTAATAAAGGCTTCGTCTACGGAATACACTTCTACAGCATCCTTTGGTAGTAAGGCTCTCATGGTTTCCATTACACGCCAACTCATGTCTCCGTATAAATGATAATTAGAAGAAAAAGTAACCACACCATTTTTCTCCATCATTTCTTTTGCTTGGAAATAAGGTACTGCCATTTTAATACCCAAGCTTTTTGCTTCATCCGATCTAGACACAATACATCCATCATTATTGCTTAGTACTACAATAGGACTACGCAATAATCTAGGATCAAATAATCTTTCACAGGAGCAATAAAAACTATTGCAATCAACAATGCCTTGCATATGTATTTATAAAGCATGAATTACATAAGTCACCACACCCCAGGTGCGATAGTCTTCTAGATGCTCTACATGAATAGCACCATATTTTTTATTCTCTGGTAATAAACTCACACTATGTGCTTGCATTTGTAAACGACGCACTAAAAATTCTCCATTCAAAATAGCCACCACTACTTTCCCCGAACTAGGGGGGACGCTTCTATCCACAATTAAAGTATCTCCAATATGAATACCAGCACCCAGCATGGCATCACTATTGACCCTAAAGAAAAAAGTAGCAGGTTTGTTTTGTACTAACTGCTCGTTTAGGTCAATACCTCTTTCCATAAAATCGTCCGAAGCTGCCCCAAATCCGGTGGCATTGGCTTGCACTACTTGACTGGCCTGATAGTTCTTATTAATCTGTTGGGTGGCCATTCCTTCCACGGGTTCCTTGTCTATAAATTGCATAAAACTAAATTTATTAGCAATATTAACTAAATAATTTAGTATTTTAATGATTATTTTCTCAGGTTTTTAGACTTATATAGACTGCTCAAAATCAGTTCTTTAGCTATTTTAGATCGGGGCTAAAGTTGTATCTTGAGCTCTAATTGCTTCTTTATGGCGCCATTTTTTATAGACCCCAATATTGCGAGAGCGAAGACCATAGATACTAGTTTCTATTTGGATCCTGCTTGTTTAGAAGCAGCCAAAGAAAAAATCTTTGCCTCAAGTTGGCAATATATTGGACATGAGGGTATGGTGGCTAATGAAGGAGATGCTTATCCATTTAAGTTATTGGAAAACTATATAGATGAACCCTTGGTTTTAACCAAAGACAGAGAGGGACATTTGCATTGCTTGTCTAATGTGTGTACGCATAGAGGAAATTTGATGGTGTATGAACCTTGTAGTGCATTAAAGCAATTGCGTTGCAAGTATCACGGAAGAGCTTTTCACTTGGATGGAAAATTTGTTTCCATGCCAGAGTTTAAAGATGTAGAAAATTTTATTCCAGAGAACAATCATTTACATCATTTAACAATGTATCAATGGGGGCCTTTATTGTTTACTCAATTAAGTAAGGGTATTGATCCAGCATTGTATTTTAGAGAGATGGAAGAGCGTATAGGTTGGTTACCTATCAAAGATTTAAAATTTGATGTAAGCAGATCTAATGATTATTATATCAAAGCTAACTGGGCATTGTACTGTGAAAATTATTTGGAAGGATTTCATATTCCATTTGTGCATCCAGGATTAAGTGCATTTTTAGATTTCAAAGATTATACCACAGAGACTTTTAAATACGCTAGTCTGCAATTAGGTATTGCCAAGAACAACGAAAATTGTTTTGACATTCCTGCAGGACATCAAGATGCTGGTAAAAATGTAGCAGCCTATTATTTTTGGGTATACCCTAATATGATGTTTAATTTTTATCCTTGGGGATTGTCTTTGAATATTGTTACGCCTATTGACACAAGTAATACCAAAGTAAGTTTTTTAAGTTTTGTTTTTGATGCAACTAAATTAGGACAGGGGGCTGGTAGTGGATTAGATACCGTAGAGCAAGAAGACGAGGAAATAGTGCAGTATGTACAACAAGGTATTCGTTCAAGGTTCTATCATTATGGAAGATACGCTACACAAAGAGAGCAAGGAACACATCATTTCCACAGCTTGCTAGCAGCAGATATGAATAAATAGTCATCGTTTTTTATTTAGCCCAACGAATCATTACATTCCAATCAGCTCCTGCAGCGATATGAAATTGATCGGCCATACTTCCTTGGTTTAATGCAAAAGATACATTCATTAAACTATTTAAATAAGCCAAAGGTTTTCCAACTGCCACTGCGCCAAAAGTATTTTCAAAAGGCATTATGCCGGTGTAGACTAATTTATTAACATGGTAAATTTCTACATTGATCTTGTTTTGAGTATGTGCTATTGAATTAAATGCTTTCCAATATTGTTGGTCTATATTGGTCCAGATATTACCATATTGAATATCTAGTATAGCAATATTGCCTTTAAGTATGCCGTTTTGTAAACTTGCTTTTTGGAAAGGAATCATTTGAAGTGGTATAGTTGACACAGCTCCTACTTGATGATAAGCAATGGCGTGAGAAGCTAATCTTGCTGCGGTATAAGCGTACACATCTCTTCCGTGAAAAGTATAAGATGCCCCAGAATTTTTTCTTCTATTCACTACTTCGTCTATCTCTCTAATACTATCAATGCCTAGTGAATTTGCAATTAAAGTAAATGTACCATTATCGGGGCTTACAATATAATGTCCTGTTTTTGTTTTCACTACTACAGACTTTCTATTCGTTCCCACACCAGGATCTACCACAGAAACAAAGACGGTTCCTGCTGGCCAATAAGGAACTGTTTGATCTAATCTGTATGCGGCTTCCCAAATATTATATGCAGGAATATCATGTGTAAGATCATATAGCTTTAAAGTTGGGTCTATTGAACTTGCTACCCCTTTCATCGCAGAAACTGCGCCATCTTTTGTGCCAAAATCTGTTTGAAAAACTACTATACCATTTTGTGCGATACCATTTAGCGAAATCATAAATGATACCAATACAATCAAAAGCTTTTTCATACATGTGTAGTTTGTAAGGATAAAAAAAAGTCCCAATTGCTTGGGACTTTAAAGTTATTCAAATTTAATGGAGTATTAGAATTTGAAAGCTAGTTTAGTAAATATTCTTAAACCATTGTAGCCCATTTGAACACCATCCCATGGACCACCAG
>CALCEA010000079.1 GCA_937900675.1 uncultured Chitinophagaceae bacterium | reverse complement strand
GTAAGAGGCTTTTGCTGTAGGGGAAGGGCTCGAACCTTCAAGAGGCAGTTAGCTATAACACAAAGTTTCAGTGGTCGACCCTGGTCACCTATTGCTAGGTGGCTCTATGTTACGTTTATCCCGTTATCCTCACCTCCGAGACAAGGAGGCATGTTTGCCAAAAATTTCATCACCCCACAGTATTAAGAACTTATCATTTGAGTGTAGTTTTAGTTAGATGCCCCTCATTTGATAAATCAAAACTAAGCTAATGACCTATATGTTGCAAATAATTTAATGAAATATTTTAAAATATAGATATTATTCAATAATTTGCTTTTATATTTAAAATCATACAAATATGGAACCAAAAAATACCATAAAATTGAACATTGACAAAAGCTTGGATAAGCTGGATTTACAGATTATTCAGTCTATGATGCTGGATGCCGAGATTTCCTATGCCGATTTGGGTAAGCAGTTATTTGTTTCGGGGGGCACCATTCATGTGCGTATTAAGAAATTGGAAGAATTAGGGATTGTGAGAGGAAAGCGTTTAGCCGTGGATATGAAAGTACTGGGTTATGATGTGATTGCTTTTATTGGTATTTATTTAGAGAAGAGTTCTTTATATGATAGTGTTGCAGAAGCCTTGCAAAAAATTCCGCAGATTGTTCGATTAAATTATACCACAGGTAACTATAGCATGTTTGCTGAAATTGTTTGTAAAGACATTCAACAACTTCGTTTTGTTTTACACGATGAGCTACAAAAAATAAAAGGGATAGAACGTACTGAAACGTTCATATCCCTTGAAGAAAGTTTTTCTAGAAATGTTAGAGTGGTCTAACTATAATTTATAACCATTGTCTGCTACTAATTGCGCACAGATTCTTCTGCGTGCATCTTTAGTATTAAATGGTTCTACTTTAGTGAAACGCTTTAAGCCAATATTCATCATTCTTAATTCATCTCCCTCTGCAAAAGAGTTCAATGCATCTTTACCTGCTTTGTTAATTGCATCAGCAGCATCGTAGATATAAGTCTTCACAATATCTGCTTGAAGACTGGTAGCTGCTTCACCTTTTAACGCAGTTAATTTTTCTAATCTTAATAATGCTGATTCTGCATGATAAGTAATGATAGCCATGTCTGCAATATTCATTAAGATCTCTTGCTCTTTGCTTAAAGTCATCATTAATTTTTGAACTGCTGCACCTGCTACCATTAAAATACATTTCTTGAAATTAGCAATCGCTTTTTTCTCTTTTGCAAATGCGCCTTCTTCTTCTGAACCAAAATCAGGAATACTCATTAATTCAGATTGCACACTCATTGCAGGTCCCATTAAATCTAGTTTACCTTTCATGGCACGCTTCAATACCATATCCACCGTTAACAATCTATTGATCTCATTGGTTCCTTCATAGATTCTGTTTATACGGCTATCTCTATAGGCTTTAGAGATTTGGTATTCATCACTGTATCCATTACCACCATGTACTTGTACTCCCTCATCCACAACGAAGTCCAATACCTCTGATCCGAATACTTTTAATATAGCACACTCAATGGCATATTCTTCTGCAGCACCTAATAAAGCTTCTGATAATGTTTTACCAGCTTTCAACATTGCTTGTTCTTGCTCGTCAATGTTTTTAGACACTCTGTATAATGCAGTTTCTCCCACCCACATACGAATAGCCATTTCTGCTAACTTATGTCTGATGGCACCAAATTTTACAATAGGTAATTTGAATTGCTCTCTCGTAATAGCATACTGAACAGTTGTAGTTAATGCTCTTCTAGCACCACCCAATGTTGCAGCACCCAATTTTAATCTTCCAATATTTAAAATATTAAAAGCAATCACATGTCCTTTACCAATTTCACCTAATACATTTTCAACAGGCACTTTGCAATCTTGGAAATACAATTGAACTGTACTAGAACCCTTGATACCCATTTTATGTTCTTCTGGTCCTTGCGTAAATCCTTCCATGCCGCGCTCTACAATAAATGCAGTGAATTGCTCACCATCAATTTTAGCAAACACTGTGTATACATCCGCAAATCCACCATTGGTGATCCAACATTTTTGTCCGTTTAAAATGTAGTGCTTGCCATCATCACTCAATTTAGCTGTGGTCTTTGCACCTAATGCATCTGATCCACTATTTGGTTCTGTTAAACCATAAGCTCCTTTAAATTCACCACTTGCTAATTTCGGAACATACTTTGCTCTTTGTGCTTCTGTACCAAAATATAAAATAGGTAGGGTACCAATACCTGTATGTGCTGCATTCGCTACAGAGAAAGAATATCCTCCGCCTAAATATTCTGCTACAATAGTACTTGTAATAAAATCTTTTCCTAATCCACCATAAGATTCAGGAATAGATACTCCTAGTAAACCTTGCTCACCGGCTTTCATTAATAAACCTGGCATTAAGCCTGGTTCTAATTTGTCAATACGATCAATTACTGGTAACACTTCTGTGTCTAAGAATTGAGAACACATTTCTTTCACCATCAATTGCTCTTCGTTAAATTCTTCTGGAATAAAAATAGATGGTGCATCTACTTCTTTAATAATCCATTCTCCACCTTTGATTGTTGTTGAATTGTTTTCCATACCATTATATTTTTAATGCGTTATTTATCTAAATCTGGATGTGTTAAATTATCATACACTCTTTGAAACACACTTTTTACTACTTCGATTTCGTCTTTATTAATATTTTGTAAAGCCTCGTTCATGGTTTGATTTGCCAAATGATAGGTTTGCTCTTGTAAAGGCTTTGCGGCATCTGTTAAACAAACCAAATTGATACGGCGATCTGTAGTACTAGCGACACGGGTTACCAATCCTAATTTTTCTAAATTGTCAATTAATCTTGTGGTACTTGCTTTGTCTCTAAAAGTTCTGGTACCTAATTCTTGTTGACTCAGACAATCTTCTTTCCATAAATGGTATAAGATTGACCATTGCTCAATAGTGATGTCTAAACCAGCATCACGAAAGTTCTTTTGTAGACGACGAGCTACAGCAGTAGTGGCCATGCCATTAATGACGCTGTATAATTCTCCTCTTTTAAATTGGTTGTTTGACATATAGTTAGTTATGCAACTAATTCAAAGCTACAA
>CALCEA010000078.1 GCA_937900675.1 uncultured Chitinophagaceae bacterium | reverse complement strand
GGATTAAGTGGATTACTCTATGCATTTTTATTAAAAAAAGAAATAGATTTAGGTGCTTGGATGCATCATTTATTAAGCTCCATCAATAATAGTTTAACACCTAAAAGTTAATGGCTAAAAAAAAGTCAAGGTTGAGGATTTTTATAAAGAAGTTTTTATTGGTATTGAATATACTAGTAACTGTATTGTTTTTATATCCGATTTTTTTTAACCCGCTACCACTTATTTGGATCAATGGATTTTTAGGTATCGCTGCACCGTATTTAATTGTACTAGAACTATTATTGATTATTTTATGGTTATTGGCCAAACCTATTCTTGCACTATTGCCTTTGATTAGTTTAGCACTTGGTTGGAATGTGATCAGTGTTTTATTTGCATGGCATCCAGGTACGCCATTTCCTGCTAAGAGAAAAAACAATCAATTAAGAGTAGCTAGTTGGAATATCAAAGAGTTTAATGGAAGTGAGGAAATGGCCGCTGGACATAAATTTAGAGCAGAAGAAATAGCTTATTCCATTCAAAAATGGGATCCAGATATTATTGCATTACAAGAGTATAACACAAAGGAGAAACCGAATGATGCAGCCAACCATGCATTGTATTTTGAGAAAAAATATCCTCACGCTTTCTTTTCTAAGGACTATCAAACATCGGATCCAAATTATTTTGCTGGCTGTATTATCTATTCAAAATATCCCATTATTGATTCCAAGAGAATCGCGTTTTTAAATGGGGAGAGTCTAATTTATGCTACCATTTTAAAAGGGGATGATACCATTAGAGTTTATACCACCCATTTGGCATCTTATAGATTCAAAGAAAACGATTTTGAATCTCATGAAACACCAACCAATAATTTAGAGGTAAAAGCCAACAAAAGTGTTGTTAGAAAAATGAAGCAGGCTTTTGTAGAAAGAGCAGTACAAGCCGATATAGTAAGAGCCGAATTAGATCAATCTCCTTATCCAACGATCATTACAGGAGATTTTAATGATGTCCCAAGTTCTTATACCTACAAAACGATCAAGGGAAATTTACAAGATGCCTTTTTGAAAAAAGGATTTGGAATTGGATTAACCTTTATGGGACTTTCGCCCACTTTACGCATTGACTATATTTTGGCAGATGATCGTTGGGAGGTAAAAGGCTGGGAATCGGTGGACGAAAACCTAAGCGATCATCATATGGTGTTTTCCGATCTTTTGTTAAAGAAGAATTAGGCCTTCAATTCCCTAAAATCAAATATCTTTGGGGCCATATTATGCCACTTAAGTTATACAATTCACTCAGCAGACAAAAAGAAGTATTTGAGCCCATCAACGCGCCCTATGTGGGCATGTATGTATGTGGACCAACCGTTAGCGGAGAGAGTCATTTAGGGCATGCAAGACCTTTTATCACATTTGATGTGGTATACCGTTATTTATTACACAAGGGCTACAAGGTTCGATATGTAAGAAATATTACCGACGCGGGTCATTTTGAAGAAGAGGGAAAACAAGCAGAAGATAAAATTGCTACCAAAGCCATCTTGGAAAAATTAGAACCCATGGAACTAGTGCAAAAGTATACGCACTTATATCATTGGGCAATGGAGCAATTTAATAATATGCCTCCAAGCATTGAACCAACAGCTACAGGACATATTGTAGAGCAAATTGAAATGATCAAAACCATTATGAAAGATGGTTATGCATATGAAAAAAATGGCTCAGTATATTTTGATGTGGTAAAATACAATGAAGATTATTCTAAGAAAAATCAACCATACGGAATTTTAAGTGGAAGAAATTTAGAAGAGCAATTAGATACTACACGCGAATTAGAAAATCAAGACGAGAAAAAAAATAAAGTAGATTTTGCTTTATGGAAAAAAGCACCCGCTGAACATATCATGCGCTGGCAAAGCCCATGGGGAGAGGGTTTCCCGGGTTGGCATATTGAGTGTTCTGCGATGGCTACTAAATATTTAGGCAAACGATTTGATATACACGGAGGTGGAATGGATTTACAATTCCCTCACCACGAATGTGAAATTGCACAAAGTAATGTATGTAATCACGAGATTCCAGCTCGTTATTGGATGCATAACAATATGATTACGATCAATGGTCGTAAAATGGGTAAGAGCTATAATAATGTGATTAAGTTAAGTGAATTGTTTTCAGGACAACACCACGAATTAACGCAGGCTTATGCACCCATGACCGTTCGCTTCTTTATATTACAAAGTCAATATAGAGGCACGCTCGATTTTAGTAACGAAGCATTACAAGCTTCTGAAAAAGCATTGAAGCGTTTGATGGAAGCTTATGAGTGGTTAAAGGCGCAAAGCTTTACTCCAGGTACACAAGCTTCAGATGCGGCTTTGGATGCACAATTAAAAACCTGGGTAAATGAACTAGAAGAGTTCATGGATGATGATTTTAATACAGCAAAAGTGGTCGCTAATTTATTTGAGATTGCTCCTAGTGTTAATTCATTGAAAGATAAGCATATTGCAGCGGACGCTGTAAGCGGAGATACATGGATATATACTCAACAACAATTAAAGGTGTTTATTGAAGATATCTTGGGTATTAAAATAGAAGCCGGTGCTAATCGTGAGCAATTAAAAGGCGTGGTGGAATTATTGATTGAAATCAGAAAAGACGCTAAGGCAAGAAAAGATTTTGCTACCAGCGATAAAATCAGAAATCAATTAGCCGATATGGGCATCCAATTAAAGGATGAGAAAGACGGCAGTATGAGCTATTCTATTTAGTGATCGCAATCATCCGCATGCGCGTGATTATGCATTCTACAACTGTTGTGGTTGTTGATATGTGCTATGATAATAAAAAACGCAGCAGGAAATAATAATACAAGGTCCCATTCTCTAAAAAGCATTCTGCTTAACATTAATCCAATTCCTATACTGAATAAAATTATGGGTTTAAAAGAATGATGATGCTTCTTATAACCATGATATAAAGAGTAAGCACCAATAGCAAAGGATAATAAAATCATCCCCAATTCGAATTGAAGATTGTGCAGAATATTAATACCCAATAAAGGCAAGCTGCTAAAAAACAAAGGCAATAAAGCACAATGAATAGCACATGCTAAAGAAGCACCAATACC
>CALCEA010000077.1 GCA_937900675.1 uncultured Chitinophagaceae bacterium | reverse complement strand
ATTCTTTTTACAGCGTAACGCCATTTCAATGCATCTAATAATTTCATAATATGAGGTTTTTAATGTGATTTAATTCAATGTTTGAACATCAAAATTAGGCTTAATTACTCATACCACCAAATTTTTTGGATTAACTTTGGGTAATACTATCAAAAAGCCAATGTTATTTACAAAAACCATCCGACAAGTGATCGCGCTAGCCATGCTAGTGGTTTTTGCATTTAGCATCACCCCTCAACAGGTGGTGCATGATATGGTGGCCAAGCACTTGGATCCAACTAGTTGTGCGGTGCATAAGGATGTGCCCGTTGATCAGGTAGAGAATGCCAAGTTGCATTGTACTTTTGATTTTCAGGTAGCTACTACTGCCTTTGTTGATTTTGATTTTACATTAAACTTTCAAGCGCCTGCAACCATTACTGTTCAGAACGCTACTTATAAAGAAGCAGCTCTTGCTTCTATTTTTTTCCATCAAAGTTCTAGAGGTCCGCCTGCAATGATATAAGAGATCAGAAAGATTTTTAATCATTAAAACAAGGACATGAAAAATATTTTAATTGTTGCATTGTTATTTATTAGCAATGCTATTGGAGCAAGCACTTTACAAGATGTACTATTATCTGGAAAGATTACAGATAAACAAACTGGAAAAACATTATCAGGAGCCACAGTGTTTTTCTCTGATTTAAAATTAGGCACTATCACTAATAAAGAAGGAGAATACAAAATCAGTATCCCTCAAGGATCACATGTAGTAGAAGTAAGTTATATGGGATACGCTACACAGGTGCAAACTATTACTATACAAGCAGCAACCACCATCAACTTTACCATGAACTCCACAGTGGTGGAAGCAGGAGATGTGATGGTGACTAGTTTTTTAAGAGCAACTTCTTCAAGAAGAACACCTACACCAGTAACGATTATTAAGAAAGAAGAATTGTTTAGAGGGGTGTCAAGTAATTTAATAGATGCCTTGTCTAAAGTACCAGGAGTATCACAGGTATCCACTGGTCCAGCTATCTCTAAACCCATTATCAGAGGTTTGGGATATAATAGAGTTGTGGTGATGCATGATGGTATCAGACAGGAGGGACAACAATGGGGAGATGAACATGGTGTAGAAATAGATGAATACAATGTTCAAAGAACAGAGGTTTTGAAAGTGCCTGCATCTTTGATCTATGGATCTGATGCGTTGGCGGGGGTGATCAATATTATTTCTAACGCACCTGTTGCAGAGGGTGTGACAAAGGGAAATGTATTTACCAACTATCAATCTAATAATGGTTTATTTGGAAGACATATTGATATTGCCTCCAACAAAAAAGGGTTGTTCTGGGGAGTAAACACCAGTATGAAAGATGCGGGTGACTATCAAAATAAATATGATGGTGATGTATTTAATTCAAGATTCAATGAACGTAGTGGTAGTGCTTATGTAGGTGTAGATAAAAAATGGGGAAGCACACAATTCACTTATAGTAATTTTTATCAGCATTTAGGAATTGTAGAAGGAGATAGAGATGAGACCGGTGCATTTATTCAAACAACTGGAAGCACAGGAAATGCCATACCGGCTATTCCGATGCAAAAAATCCAACATACTAAATATACTTTAGATAATACTATCAAATTTGGTGCGGATAGATTAAAAGCAATTGTTGGTTTTCAAAGAAACCAAAGAATGGAATTTGGTAATGAGGAAAATTTACAAGAAAGAGAATTGTATTTTGATTTACAAACTTTTAATTACTCATTACAATATTTAGTAGCTGAAAAAAATAACTGGAAAAATACTTATGGTATTAATGGTATGCAACAAACCAACATCAATAGAGGATTGCATGTATTAATACCTAATTATAAAAGTTTTGATGTTGGTGGATTTTATTATACACAATATAGAACACCTAGAACTCAATGGAGCGGGGGCATAAGATTAGATCAAAAACAAATGAGTTTTATTGATCCTGCATCTGATCCAAATAGATGTCCAGATGGAATGATGTGTATTGCATTGTATAGGCCACCTGTTGAAACTAAAAAGATATTTCATAACCTGTCTGGAGCAATAGGTGTAGCGCATGATGTAAATGAAGCTACTACTATTAAGTTTAATATAGCTAGAGGTTTTAGAGCACCTAATTTAGCAGAGTTAAGTTCATATGGAGCTCATGAGGGAACCAATCGTTTTGAATATGGTAATTCCGCTTTAAGATCAGAGAAAAGCT
>CALCEA010000076.1 GCA_937900675.1 uncultured Chitinophagaceae bacterium | reverse complement strand
GAAGTAGCGATTGGTTCTAACTTAGGTGAATTATTAAAACAAGCAGATTTTGGAAGTATCCCTTCTTCTAAAATTGCTCCTTATATTTCTATGTATTGGGGTAGTATGATGATTGGTAGATGGACTGGCGCGATTTCTGCATTTGAATTCAAAAAACAAACCAATAAGATCTTAACTATCATTGTTCCATTAGTGGCTTTCGGAATTGTAATTGGCGTTAATAGTATTGCACAATACGATATGACTCCATTATACATGTATATCGTTTGTATTTTTATTCAAATCATTGCCTTCTTCTTAAGCCAAGATAAACCAGCAAAAACCTTATTAATCTTTAGTTTAATCGGTGTGGCATCTATGTTAGTAGGTATTTTCTCTAAAGGAGATTTAGCGATTTATGCATTCTTAACGGGAGGTATTGCATGTTCTATTATGTGGCCTTCTATTTTTGCATTATCTATTGCAGGTATTGGTAAATACACAACACAGGGTGCAGCATTCTTAATTATGATGATCTTGGGTGGTGGTATCATTCCACCTATTCAAGGTAAATTATCTGACTTCTTACAATCATCTCATTTGGATCAACCAGGTTATGGTATTCATAACTCATTCTGGGTGCCAGTTGCTTGTTTCACTTATATTTTAATTTTTGCTATCGCAGTAAAAGGAATATTAAAGAAACAAGGAATTAATTATGAAGATGCTGAAGCAAAAGGTGGACATTAATATTTTAACTCAAATAAATTTTAACAAATGGATTCATATGTTATTGGCGTAGACATTGGTGGTACTGGAACCAAATATGGTATTGTAGATAAAGACGGAAATGTGCTACACTCTAGCTCCATGCCTACTAATACACACGAACAAGTTCATACATTTATTGATGAATTATATGTAAGATTAAGTGAGTTAATAGAAAAAGTGGGTGGTGTAGGAAGAATAAAAGGTATTGGAATCGGTGCGCCTAACGGAAATATTTATACAGGCACCATTGAATATGCTCCAAACCTTCCTTGGAAAGGTGTTATCCCTTTTGCTAAAATGGTTCAAGATAAATTCAAATTGCCTGTTAAATTAACCAACGACGCCAATGCTGCTGCAGTGGGCGAAATGATGTATGGTGCTGCTAAAGGCATGAAAGATTTTATCATGATCACTTTAGGTACCGGAGTTGGTAGTGGTATAGTTGCCAATGGTCAATTAATTTATGGACACGACGGATTTGCTGGTGAATTAGGACATACTATTATTATTCCAGATGGCCGCTTACATCCAGGCACAGGTAAAAAAGGTTCTTTAGAAAGTTATGCTTCTGCAACAGGAGTGGCACAATCTGCCATGGAGATATTAAAGACAACAGATCGTCCAAGTTTATTGAGAGAAATTCCTGTAGATAAGATTACTTCTAAAGATGTTTTTGAAGCTGCACAAAAAGATGATGAAGTAGCTAAAGAAGTATTTGAATTCACAGGAAAAATTCTAGGAATGTCTTTGGCTAATTTTGTGATGTTCTCTAGCCCTGAAGCAATCATCTTATTTGGTGGTTTAACTAAAGCTGGTGATTTAATCTTAAAGCCAACCAGAGAACATATGGAAGCCAATGTGATTGAGATATTTGAAAATAAAGTGAAGATATTATTAAGTCACTTGAAAGAATCAGACGCCGCCATATTAGGAGCTTCTGCCCTTATGTGGGATTAGAAGAAACCCATGGGATTAATAACTTCAAAAAAATATAATTATAAAAAAAGACCTTCTTGCAAAGGTCTTTTTTTATGATATCAAGTAATTACTTATTCAATGCTAATTCTTCTTCCCATTTAGCTCTTCCCCATCCTGGAATAACATGCTTCTCTGAATGATAAGAAGATCTAACTAATGGGCCACTCTCTACATAATCAAAGCCCAATTCATATCCTATTGCTTTCAATTCTTTAAATTCATCGGGGTGCACAAAGCGTTGAACTGGTAAATGTTTTTTAGTAGGTTGTAAATACTGCCCTAAGGTTAATACATCACAACCAACACCCACTAAATCTTTCATCGTTTGAATGACTTCACCTTTCTCTTCTCCAATGCCTAACATCAAACCTGTTTTGGTACGCATTCCACCTTTCTTCAAGGTTTCCAATACTTCTAAACTTCTTCTATACTTTGCTTGAACCCTTACTCTTTTTGTATTGCGCTCTACTGTTTCCATATTGTGACTTACCACTTCTGGTGCAGCATCTATGATTCTTTGAATTTGATCTTGTATGCCTCTAAAATCTGGAATCAATGTTTCTAAAGTTGTTTCTGGACTTAAAGTTTTAATAGCCTTAATGGTATTATACCAAATAGTAGAACCTCCATCAGGTAATTCATCTCTATCCACACTGGTTAATACAGCATGTTTTACTTTCATTAAAAATACTGCTTCAGCAACTCTCTGTGGCTCGTCCCATTCTACTGGTTTAGGTCTACCAGTAGCCACCGCACAAAACTGACAGCTTCTTGTACAGATATTACCCAATATCATAAAAGTAGCTGTTCCCTCACCCCAACATTCACCCATATTAGGACAATTACCACTTTCACAAATGGTATGTAATTTATGTGTATCCACTAAACCCCTAACATGCTTATAACTTTCTCCAATAGGTAGTTTTACTCTTAACCAATCTGGCTTTTTTATTCTTGTATCTTGTTCTTTGGGAACTACTGGTAATTCTTGCATATTTGTTAGTCAATTAACCCTGCAAAAATACATGACTTAAGGGGAATAATATCGTAAATTTGCATAAATCGTTCAACCAAATAATTGAAACATGACTGCTACAGTAACCTACGAATCTAACCTAAGAACCACTTGTTTACATTTACAAAGCGGTAGCGTTTTTGAAACAGATGCTCCTACAGATAATAAAGGAAAAGGCGAAAGATTCTCTCCTACAGATTTAATTGCTACTGGATTAGGTGCTTGTTTAATTACTACAATGGGCATTAAGGCTGAAAGTATGAACATTCAATTAGATGGTGCTAAAGTGGAAGTAACTAAAGTAATGGTATCTGACCCAAGAAGAATTGGCAAGATCATCGTTCATGCTACCATGCCTGCATTAAACCTAGACGAAAAAACAATTGAAATATTAGAGCGCGTGGGAAGAACCTGCCCAGTGGAAAGAAGTTTACACCCAGATGTGGAACTTGATATTCAATTTAAGTGGTTGTAAATTAAACCACTCCTAATTCTTTAAGTTTTTGCACAAGCGTACTTACAGGTAATCCCATTACATTGTAAAAATCTCCTTGTATAGATTCAATACCAATTACACCAATCCATTCTTGTATGGCATAAGAACCAGCTTTGTCAAAAGGCTTATACCTTTCTACATAAAATTGTATTTGGTCTTTTGTCAATTTATGAAATTGCACTTTAGTGGTTTGACTAAACTGATGCATCTCCCCTTTGTAATATATAGCCACCCCTGTAATCACTTCATGTAAATTACCAGAAAGCTTTTCTAAACTTCTTATTGCATCTGCTTCATCTATAGGCTTTCCTAATATCTCCTCTTTTAATAAAACAATGGTATCAGCTGCAATAATACAAGCATCCTGCTGCGTTAATTTTTCTTGAATTGCCAATGCCTTATTTGCTGCAATATATTTTGGCACTAATTGTTTAGATAAATCTAGAGGATAAGTTTCTTCAATATCTGCAACCACCACCTCAAATGGAATCTCGGCCCACTCCAATAACATTTTTCTTCTTGGAGATTGAGAAGCTAATATAATGGCACTCATAAAAATTAGAATAAAAAGTAGAAAAATGACATGGATAAAATACCAGCTAACATAGCTACTTTAATCCAAAAACTTAAGCCAGTAAAATCTTTGCTACTAAAAGACTTAGGCAATTTAATTAAAACCCAAACCAAGGGTGCTAATATAAAAACCAAGCAATACAATACACTTGGCCACCAGCCAAACGGCAAGACATACAATTGAATCACTGTCAATGTTATCACTACCACCATTAACCAAACTGCAACATATACTTTCGTCGGCATCAAGCCCCAAACTATTGGCAATGTTTTACATCCAAACTTTTCATCGCCTTCAATATCTTCCATATCCTTTAGCGCTTCTCTTACTAATGTTAAAATAAAAGCAAAGGCAGCATACAATAACATTAATTTAAAAAATCTTAAATGTTCTATGGAATGTATTGGAGGATGTAATAATTCAGAAATGGTAAATTTTGAAAAATATACCACTGCAATAGACCAAGCAGTTAATACTGCAATCACTACATTCCCCACTAAAAAGTCTTTCTTAAAATTGGTTGAGTAAAACCATAAAAATAAGATGGTCGCTAAATTTGCTAAATGTATATGCCAATAGTCTCTAAAAGAAAATGCAATAGTAGATAAGTAAATACCCAATAAACTAAAAATCATGTGCCAAAAAATCACCCATCTTCTACTAATATGTTCGCCCACCACTACTTTTTTGGGCTTATTCACCTGGTCTATATTGACATCAAAATAATCGTTAATGATATATCCTGCAGCTGCAATAAAAACATAGGTCAATAAAATAATAAAGAATGCTCCATCAGCAGTATTGCCTGCTTGAGGAAACAATGGCTTGTATATGCAAAAATGAAATAGCAGTTCGGCCAAAACTATAAATAGCAAATTGGGCCATCTTACTAATTTCAGAAAATATACAAGAACTTTCAAAATGGATGATTTAATATTAAGTTGCTCTGATATGATCCACTAAATCCCAGTGATCATTTTGTTTTAATGTCTTTTCAATCACTTCTCTTGCACAACCTTCTCCACCTTTTGCAACTGCCTTATAATGTGATATAGATTTTATTTCATTCACTGCATCCGCTGGACAAGATGCAATGCCTACCAATTTCATGGCTTCATAATCGGGCATATCGTCTCCCATGTATAAAATATGTTCCAGCTCAATTTTATTTAGAATAGCCAACTCTTTTAACAACTCTGCTTTATCAGAAACTTTCATAAACACTTCGTCCACTCCTAATCGATTCAATCTATCTTTTACTTCCTCAGAATTTCCTCCGGAAATTACCCAAATTTTATAGCCTTTTTTAATGGCTAATTGTATAGCATAACCATCTTTAATATTCATTGTTCTTGCCATTAAACCTCCAGGCATAACCAATAAAGTACCATTGGTTAAAACACCATCCACATCAAAAACAAAACATTGAATATTTTTAAAAGCTGTTAACACTATTGGTAGATTTACTTAAATATAAACTATTTCTGATTATCTCTCCACTCATATACCCAAGCACTTTGGATCATTTCCAAATGGCCTTCATTAGACTCTTCCTTTTTGCCTTCGAAATGAGGTAGGCTTAATACCCACTCTAATAAATCGGTGAATCTAACTCTATAAATTTTTGACTCAGTGAAATCATCACCGAATTTTTCATATAATTTTTGTGCTATATCCTCGTGATCATTCCAATGAATGGGTGGTTCAAATTGACTCATAATTATTGCTATTTATTATTCTCCTAAAAATTGTGTTTGATCTGGAATAGTAATTTCTATTGTTCCACTACCCGTTTGTAATTCACATTGACATCCTAATCTTGATTCAATTCTTGGGCTTACTGCTCTATCAATAAA
>CALCEA010000075.1 GCA_937900675.1 uncultured Chitinophagaceae bacterium | reverse complement strand
ACAATATGACCACCATGTATACCAGCTCTAGGACCAATATCTACTAAATAATCCGAAGCCATCATAATATCCTTATCATGCTCTACTACTAAAACGGTATTACCAATATCTCTTAACTGTTTAAGCGCTGTGATTAATCGCTGATTATCTCTTTGATGCAAGCCAATACTAGGCTCATCCAATATATAGGTAATGCCTTGTAATTGAGATCCAATCTGTGTTGCTAATCTAATTCTTTGAGACTCTCCTCCACTTAATGATTTGGATGGTCTACTTAAGCTTAAATAAGACAATCCCACATTCATCAAGAATGAAATACGATCATCAATTTCTTTTAAAATCCCTGTTGCAATAAGTAATTCTTTCTTGTCTAATTTTTTAGGCAATTGCAAGAACCATTTTTGCAGGTCATCTAAATGCATATCATTCAATGCTGCAATATTTTCTTCATTTACCTTAAACCACAAACTTTCTTTTTTCAACTTAGCTCCATTACAAGTAGAACAAGTGTTTAGTTCCATATAGGTTTCCACCCAAGCTTTTAAATGATCTGTGCTTTGAGAAGAAGTAAACCATCTTTTTAACATGGGGACAATCCCTTCGTAACTTCCAGTATAAGTGTCTGGGATATTTTCATCATTCAAATCCAAATCGAAATTGGAACTTATATTCTTATCGCCAAATAATATTAAATCATATTGTTCTTTGGTCAGCTCTTTAACTGGCTTATCTAAACTGATCTTATGTTTTCTAGCAAATTGTTTGATTTGTGTAAATACACTTGCTTCTCTTGCTTCTCCTAGAGGATGAATCGCTCCTTCATTAATACTCAATGATGTATCTGGCAACAATAAATTTAAATCTATCGCATATACATTACCCAATCCCTTGCAGGTTGGACATGCACCATAGGGAGAATTAAAAGAAAAACTATTCGGAGAGGGTTCTTCATAACTTAAGCCAGTTTCCAAACACATTAATTGTTTTGAATATTGAACTGTTTTGGTTTTGCCTTCTTCAACAATAAATAGCAATCCATTTCCCATCTTCAAACATTGAGCTACACTCTCACCCAATCTTGTCTTCATGCTATCATTCACTGGCAATCTATCTACCACCACTTCAATATCATGAATCTTATATCTATCCACTTGAAGCTTTGGTTTTAGCTCCACCATTTCTCCATCAATTCTTGCTTTTACAAAACCCTTTTTTCTAATTTCTTCAAACAATTCTCTGTAATGCCCTTTTCTTCCTCTCACCACAGGGGCCAATAAGTTTATTTTCTTATCCTTGAATTGAGTGAAAATATTTTGAATGATTTCTGCTTCAGAAAATTTCACCATAGGCTTGCCTGTATTGTAACTATAGGCTCTTCCAACTCTGGCATATAATAATCTCAAAAAATCATATAATTCGGTAACTGTCCCGACGGTCGATCTTGGATTTTTATTGGTCGTTTTTTGTTCAATGGCAATTACTGGAGAAAGACCGGTAATCTGATCCACATCAGGGCGTTCCATCTGCCCCATAAATTGACGAGCATAGGCGCTAAAGCTTTCCATATATCTTCTTTGACCCTCATTGTATAAGGTATCAAAAGCGAGAGAAGACTTACCACTTCCACTTACCCCAGTAAACACTACTAATTCATTCTTGGGTATGGATATATCAAAATTCTTTAAATTATGCTCTCTTGCACCTATTACTTTTATTTGCTCTTTTGCTTGTTTCATGGAGAATGGTAAAGTTATAACAACCATTTTAATTTTTAGTTGACTTAGCCG
>CALCEA010000074.1 GCA_937900675.1 uncultured Chitinophagaceae bacterium | reverse complement strand
TAAATCAACCATTTGACGAGCCATTCTTGTTTTCGCTTGTCCTCTTAAACCTAAGAACAAAATATTATGTCTACTTAAAATAGCTCTCTCTGTATCAGGAATAACCGTGTCTTCATAACCCATGATTCCAGTAAATGGATTCTCTTTGTTTTGAATACTCTTAATTAAGTTATCTCGAACTTCGTCTTTAATAGATTTAGCTACATAGCCGCTTTTCTTCAATTGACCCAGTGTCGTAATTTTTTCAATATTCATTGTAAGTCTTTAAATTTCTTTTTAATAAAGTGTTTTTCTTTTGCCGCTTTCAAAATCATTGAACAAGAAAGCACCCAGCTTATCTAATGAAGCATAAAAGGCTTTTCCATTATTCATCTCTGTAAACTCTTGTACAAAATTTTGTAAGTATGGATCCGATGCAATCATGAAAGTAGTAATCGGAATTTTTAATTTTTTACATTGACCGGCCAAATTAATACAACGGTTCACTACTTTTCTATCTAGGCCAAAACTATTCTTATAATATTTTTTACCAATTTTTAAGCAAGTAGGCTTGCCATCGGTAATCATGAAAATTTGTTTGTTGGGATTTTTTCTTCTTCTTAATAAATCCATAGCTAACTCGAGTCCAGCAACTGTATTGGTATGATAAGGACCTACTTGTAAATAAGGCAGGTCTTTGATTTCAATACTCCATGCATCATTTCCAAACACCACAATGTCTAGGGTGTCTTTAGGATATTTAGTAGTGATTAATTCAGAAAGCGCCATGGCCACTTTCTTTGCAGGGGTGATTCTATCTTCTCCATATAAAATCATGGAGTGAGAAATATCAATCATTAATACCGTAGAAGTTTGAGTTTTAAAATCACTCTCTCTAATCATCAAATCTTCTTCCTGCATACTAAATGCCTCAACCCCTCTATTAATTTGAGCATTGCGAATACTCTCCGTAAAATCTATTTGTTCCAACATATCACCAAACTGAAAAGCACGCGTGTCTGGATTCAACTCGCTGCTTGGGCCTGGCTTATTAGTTTGATGATTGCCTTGTTTAGATTTTTTTAATTTTCCGAAAATCTCTTCTAAGCTTTTTTTACGAATAGTCTGCTCAGACTTAGCGGTAATTTTAAAACTACCATCTTGTTCATTTTCTGTTAAGTAACCATTCTGCTTTAGGTCTTCAATAAAATCACCAATACCATAATCTTTGTCTGTTAAATTGTGTTGACGATCTAATTGATTCAACCAATCCAATGCCTCAGTAGCATCCCCATTAGTATAGGTAAGTAATTGCGTAAACAGATCAAGTAATTGTTCAAACTTGGTCTTGCCTTGCTCTTTAGAATTAAATGGTAAAAAACGATGTCCGATCATGATAGTATGCAAAATTATAACAAAACAACGGGTGGTTTTGTTTTAAATGCATTACATAAGCCTTTTTTCCACAAAAGGTAAACTAGTTCAACTGAGAACGGAACTGCTTGCTGTTTCTGGGTTTGAGCCGACATGCATTAAAATGGTTAATGATATCTAATATCAACCAGCCAATGGTTTCATCTCCTTTTTGAGTAATGATACCTAGATTATCTAAATAGCTTTCGTCTGACAGTGCATTTGAACGAACTTCAAAAAGACCTGCTGGTGTTAGCAAGCTTGGGCTTAAAGCTGTCAAACTGATTTGCTTAGCTTGTAAATTTAATTCACACTCAAATTTGCGATGTAAGTACTCAAAATATACACGGCCCTTGATAGTACCTGTGGTTTGAGTAGTTACTACTAAATTGTAAATACGCTTTCCATTAGTTGCAAATAGCAAGGCATTGCTATTCAATTCCACTAACAGTTTGTCTGTTGCAGTTAAAGATTTGTTTTTTGAATCCGACATGGCATGAAGTTTTAATGGTTAAAATTTCACACCAAGAAAAATGTACAAGGAAATTACGTTTGCTTTTGACAGTAAGTCCTCATCGATTTTACCACCGCGGAGTTCGACTCTCTCGGTTGGCAGCCACTAAAGGCTTCTTGATGATATATCAAAGGTAGGGTTTTTACCTTATTTACAAATACTTTTTAATGGTTTTTTGAGCTAATACCTTGTCTAAGTGATTGATTTCCAATGCTAATTCCGCCTTTAATTCCTCAAATACCTTATAAGAACCAGCTGTTGGCTTATAATCCCCAGATTCCACTACTCTCATTAAAGAGGCTAGTTTATTATTCAACTTAATAGGGAAGTTTAATGGGTCTTGAGAGCTTTGGTTGCGCACCTGATAAAGATTCTCTTCAATAGCAGAAAGTTCCGTTATCAATGCTTGATTCGCTTTAGAAACAGTGGTATTTTTTGCTTTTGCTTCTCCGTTTATTTTTTCTTTGATCGCACGAATTTTAATAACTGCTTCATTTGCTTTACTTACCTCATCTCTAATTTGAATAGATAAATTAAATTTCTCTTGCATATCGGCAATGGTAACATCATTCACTCTAGGATCCATTTTGATTTCAAAATTTTCGCTCACTGTTTTTCCTCCTGCAGTAATTGCTACTTTATAATTTCCTGGAACTGCTGTTGGTCCTGCATATACTGGTGCACTCCATAAAATCATTCCTTTGAAATTTGTTGCAGCAGGATATTTTAAATCCCACTCAAATTTATTTAAACCAGTTTTGATTGTTGGAGGTTGTGGTTTTCTATCATCCTCATCTTCGTCTGCTTCACCATTTTCTTTTTTAGTTTTTGGTAATGCTCCTATAAAAGTATTCACTAAATTATTTTTTGCATCAAAGATTTCAATTTTTAAATCTTTGATAGTGCTATCTAAATAATATTGGAATACTGCTTTTTGAACTGTTCTTACAGCATAATATGGTTTAAATAAATGAAGCCCAGCTTGAATTCCAGCGTCTTTGGTTCTAACTGGAGAAATATCATCTAAAACATAAATAGATCTACCATGTGTTCCAACCACCAAATCTTTTTCAGTTACTTGCACATCAGATACTTGTACATCTGGTAAGTTTAAACTTAAAGATTCCCAATTACCACCATCATTATATGAAACCCAAATACCATGTTCTGTACCTGCATATAATAAGCCCGCGCGGGTAATATCTTCTCTAACAGCATGTACATAATCATCCGCGCGAATACCTTTAATTATTTTAGTCCATGTTTTTCCAAAATCATTGGTCTTCCAAATATAAGGTGTGCGATCATCCATTTGATAACGCTTCGCAGCAATATATGCAGTGCCTGCATTAAAATGAGATGCTTCAATAATACTTACTCTAGTATTCTTAGGCATGTCTTTTGGAGTAATATTATCCCAATGCTTTCCGCCATCTTTTGTAATATGAACCAATCCATCATCCGATCCAGCCCAAATAATATTCACATCATGGTAAGAAGGTGCTAATGCAAAAACAGTTCCATAAATTTCTGGACCATTCATATCTCTTGTTATCACACCACCACTCACGCCTAATGTGGCTGTATCATTATAAGTCAAATCCGGGCTAATCTGCTCCCAGCTTTGACCTTCGTTAGTCGTTTTCCAAACATGCTGCGAACAGGTAAATAAAACATTAGGATCTACTGGAGAGAAAACAATTGGATAAGTCCATTGCCATCTTTCAGGTAATGTTTTTGCTTCTTCACCAGAGAAAAATCTTGGATACACTTGCACATCTCTAACTTGTCCAGTCATTCTATTAATTCGAGTTAGCAAAGCTCCCTGACTACCTGCATAAAAAATATCAGGGTTCTTTGGATCCTGTGCTATATAACCACTTTCACCTCCCCCCACTTCATACGCAAATCCTATTCCAGGTTTTGTGGAATTGGTTCTTACAGCTCTATGTCTATAATCTTCGCTTGGTAAAGCAATGGTAGTATTGTCTTGTTGAGCACCAGCTACTTGATATGGAAAATCTTTAGTAACAGTGATATGATATAATTGTGCAGTTGGATAATCTTCATCTGTCCAAGACAAACCACCATTCACAGAAACAGTACCACCTCCATCATTAGAACTTGCTAAACGCATTGGATCAGTTGGATCAATCCATAAATCATGATTATCTCCATGAGGTACTTTTATTTCAGTTTTAAAACTTACTCCACCATCTGTAGATTTATAAAAATTTACATTCAAACCATACACCGTGTTTTTATCTTTTGGATCTGCAACAATTCTAGAATAATAAAAAGCGCGTTGGCGTAATTTTCTTTCGTTGTTCACTAATTTCCAATTTGCACCACCATCATCAGAACGATATAAACCTCCCTCTGGTGATTCAACAATCGCCCATACCCTGTTACCATCTGCTGGAGATACTGCTACGCCTATCTTTCCTACAACTGTAGGCATTCCAGGATTTTTTGAAATCACTTTCCAAGAAGCACCGCCATCTGTAGATTTATATAAAGCAGATGTACCCACATCCGCCCACATTTTATATGGCGTACGATATACTTCCCAAATACTTGCATAAATAATTTCTGGATTTTGTTGATCAATCACTAAATCTTCTGCTCCCGCTTTTTCGTTTACATATAAAACTTTATTCCATGTTTTACCACCATCTGTTGTTTTAAAAACACCTCTTTCTTCATTAGGACCAAATGCATGACCTAATGCAGATACATAAACAATATCTGGATTAGTTGGATGAACTCTAACACGAGAAATAGATTGTGTATTTTTTAATCCAATATTTTTCCAAGTCTTTCCTGCATCAGTTGATTTATATACTCCATCACCTTGCATAATATTTCCCCTAAACTCTGTTTCGCCTGTACCTATGTAAACAATATCTGGATTAGACTCAGACACTGCAACAGCGCCCACACTAGAACTAGTCAATTGACCATCAGTCACTGGCTTCCAGTTTAAACCACCATCCGTGGTTTTCCATAAGCCTCCACCTACTGCACCAAAATAATATTCTAATTTTCTTTTACTACTTCCTGCAATTCCCAAAGAACGGCCACCTCTATTTGGACCTATATTTCTCCAAGACATTCCTTTTAATGTACTGTCTTTTACTTGTGCCAATAC
>CALCEA010000073.1 GCA_937900675.1 uncultured Chitinophagaceae bacterium | reverse complement strand
AGGTAGTATTGGCGGAAGCAGTGGCGGTGGTGGAGGAAATTTTGTAGGCGGTGGTAGAAGAGGCGGCGGTGGTCGTTAGTCTTACTTAATAAAAAAGAAATTGTTTAAATAAATCATTATGAAGAAATTTTTATTCTTAGTGCTCATGGGTGCGACTACATTAGTAAACGCACAAACTCCAGAAGATGCTTTAAGATTGTCTTGGCTAACACCCAATGGAACTCCAAGAAGCAATGCATTAGGTGGCGCTATGGGTTCATTAGGCGGAGATTTATCTGCAACTAGCATTAACCCTGCTGGATTGGGCTTTTACAAATCAAATGAATTCTATATCTCCACTAACTACAATTCAAATAACAATCAATTCAACTACTTTGGTAACAAATCTAGCATTGACAATAATAAAATGAATCTAGGTATTGTAGGGATGGTTTTTGCAGATGCCAACAGAAAAAGCAAATACAAAAACAGCAATTTCTCTATTAGCTTTACCAAACTAGCAGACTACAACAACAGTTATAGCTTTAGAGGGCAAAATAGTTATAGTAGTTATTTAGAAAAATTCGCAGATCAATTATACTATGACGGAGCAAGCTTAAAGCAAGCAGAGCAAAATTATATTTACGGAAGCTCTTTAGCATATCAATCAAAGTTAGTGCTACCTGTACTTGATGCGAACAAAAATGTTACAGATTACCAAGCTATTGTAAAAGGAAATGTAAATCAATTTTATGACGCTACTACTACAGGTAGTTATAATGAAATGAGTTTTACTTGGGCAAACAATGTAGAAGATAAATTATACTTAGGTGGATCTATTGTAATGCCAATGATCAACTACTCCAATTCATTAAACTATACAGAGTCATTTTCCAATAACAATGATGGTATTTTTGATTTTTACGAAAATTATAGTTCTAAAGGATTTGGTATTGGTGCTAAATTAGGATTGATCTATAAACCAGAAGCTTTCTTCAGATTGGGATTAACAGTGCATACCCCTCAATTAATTAGCTTTAGTGATGCCGTGAGTGCTTCAATGTATAGCAACGCATATCCAGGCGGCATAAGTTCAGGTAATTTGAGAAACGAATTTAGCAATAATTACTACCCAACTTATAGTAATTATAATGTTACCACACCTACAAAAGCGATCTTAAGTGGTAGCTATTTCTTTGCTAGCCCAAGCAAGCCTACTCAGCCATTAGGTTTTATTAGTGCAGACTTGGAATTTGTAAATTATAGCAATACCAAATATTACACTTTAGATAATGATGCTTCAGTAGTGAATTATTATCATGATTTAAATAATCTTATCAAGGACAATTATAAAAATGCTATCAATTTTAAAATTGGCTCTGAACTAAAATTATCTAAAGCTTGGTTAGCAAGAGCAGGTGCAGCTTATTACGGATCACCTTATAAAGATAATGGCATCAGTGCTGCTACCATGATTATCAGTGGTGGTTTAGGATACAGAATGGGCAATCATTTTATTGACTTTACCATTATAAACATCTCTGCTAAAGATGCGATATTCCCTTATAGACTGATAGATAAAGACAACTATTACGCAGAACAAAAAAGCAATAGAATGATCTTTAGTATTGGTTACGGTATTAAATTCTAAAGATTTACTTAAATAATTCCCATAAAAAAAACGCTCCAAGAACTTGGAGCGTTTTTTTATTATGCAGCTTTAAAGCTTATTTAAGATCCTCTACTTTCAAACCTTGGTTCACTTTGATAGAATCAAAGCTTAGGTTCATTTTAAATTGTCCTAAGTCCATTACCGCTTCTTTTGCAAATGCTACCCCATCAACTTTTTGATAGTTCTTGTAGTATTGTTGTTGAGTTACCGGACCTTGTGGACCTTTTTCCACCTTAGTAGTCTTCACTAATAAATAAGATGCTGCGTCATAGAATCTATGTGATTTTTTACCTGATGGAGAAGTGATTTCAACATCAATGGCATCTTTACCGTCTACTTGCTCAATACCAACTATATTTAATTTATATCCTTTTTGCAAATACATTAATTCAGGTACCAAATAAGCAGACTCGTCTAAACCTTCTTTTAAATCATCCGTAATAGGTGCTTGCATGCCTTGTTGACTTACTTCATATTTGCCATCCACAACAGCTTGCTTTGAAATCACCATTCCACCCATAGACATGAGCATTACAGCACTACCTGGTTGTACGATTTTTTGCACCACATCAATAGATTGTCCCATCACGGCAACTTTGCCATTTAATTGAACATCCTTAATTTTTTCAATAGAAGCTTTTCCACCCATTGCATCCACAGTTTTGTTAATCAAAACATCCACCGTTAAAGATGCATCTGCTTTAACTTCTTTAGGGGCTGCCACTTCATTGCCTTCTATATCAAAATACTTTATCTCTCCATACTTTTCCAAGCCCTTTGCCACTTGCTTAGCATCACCTACTACCACAATATGCAATTGTCCAGGTTGCAATAAACTAGAAGCAACTTCTTGCACCTGTGTAGCGTTAACAGAAGCTAGATTGGTTAAATACTTTTGGTAATAATCTGCTGGTAGATTGTATTTTTCAATATCTAAAGCAAATCCCGCAATAGTTGTTGGATTTTCCAAAGATCTTGCAAAACCACCTGCTAAATAATTTTTCATTCTACTCAATTCTTCCTCGCCCACTTTTTCATTTCTGATTTTATTAATTTCAGCAAGGGTTTCTTGAATTGAACTGTCTGTTTTTTCATTTCTCACAGAAGCTTCTGCCTTAAAAATACCTACATATTTATTAGATCTTAAAGAAGAATAAGCACCATAAGTAAAACCATGCTTCTCTCTTAAATTAGCGAATAATCTACCAGAGAAACCACCACCTAAAATATTATTCATCACATTGGAAGCAATATCATTTGGTGCACCTTTTACTAATTGAATCGGAGTTGCAATAGTTACTACACTTTGAACAGCAGATGGTCTATCAACCAATGCTACATAAGTTTTAGCAGGTCTAGCAGATTTCTCAAATTGTTGTGCTGGTACATTTCCTTTTTGCCATGCACCTAAATATTTTTCAGCTAATTTCTTCGCTTCCATAGGCTCTATATCTCCTACAAAAAACAAACTAGCAATATTGGGCTTCCAATAATTGTTTACAAATGTCTTAACATCATCCAATTTGATTGCATTCACTGTTTTAGTAGTCATGATTTCACCAAATGCATGGTTAGCGCCATACACCAATTTCTTCACTACATTATCTGCTATAGCATCTGCATCATCTTTATTACTTTCTATTCCAGAAATGGTTTGCTTTCTTACTTTCTCTAATTCATCTGAGTTCAATGCCGGATGTAAAACCACTTCAGCCATGATACCAAATAAAGCAGGGAAATTAGATTTTAAAGATATAGCCACGGCACTTGTACTAGAAGTAGAAAGACTCCCCCCTAGATATTCTACAGCCTCATCCACTTGCTCCTTAGTCTTTGTAGTAGTACCTCTTTTTACCAATTGACCGGCCATATCTGCTAATCCAGCTTTGTCGCCTTCTTTAAATCCATCTATATCAAAGTTTAAACTTGCAATAACTCTTGGCAATTTGGTATTCTTTACTACAAAAACTTTCAAGCCATTAGGCAAAGTAAATTTAACTGGACTACCTACTTGGATAATAGGCGCTTTGCCAGGTGCTGGCGCTTTAGTTCTGTCTACCTTTTGAGCTATAGCAGCCATTGGTAAAAGACAGATAATTATATTGAATATCTTTTTCATAATATGATAATTAAAATATGTTGATTTTATTTAGAAGCAGTTTTTTGCTTTGGTAAATAATAAAGTACTACACGATTATCCTTGTTTAAATATTTTTTAGCCACATTTAAAACATCTTCTCTAGTTACCTTATTATATTTTTCCAATTCTGTGTTAATCAAATTAGCATCACCAAAATACACTTCGTTATTCGCTAAACTTTCTGCAATACCAGCCATAGTTGCTTTGCTAGAAACTAGATCAGAGGTAATTTGATTTTTTACTTTTTGAAACTCTCTTTCTCCTACCAATTCATTTTTTAATTGGAATGTTACGCTATCCATACTTTGCTCTAAGGTCTCAATCTTTACACCCACATTCGCAATAGCTAATGTAATTAGCACACCCTCATCTTCATTAAAGAAAGGAACTGATTGAGCTGCAGCAGCCTCTTGCTTTTTATCTACTAAAATTTTATTCATTCTTGAAGAAGCTCCACCACTTAAAATAGTAGATAATACATTAAATGCATAATATTCATCGCCCCCTTGCTTTGGTGCTCTATAGGCTTGGAACACGCCTGGCAATTGAATATTGTCATAAATCACATCTCTTACTTCTCCACCCAAAGCTGGTTCTTTAATATTTGGGCGATTTATAGCAATAGTCCCTTTTGGAATGGATCCAAAATAAGCAGCAATTTTTTCTTTTAATTCAGCTTTATTAAAATCACCTGCAATAGACAATACGCAGTTATTAGGAACATAATAAGTTTTATAGAATTGTATAAACTCTTCTAATTTAGCTGCATTTAAATGATCCATGCTACCAATTGGAGACCATCTATAAGGATGAACTTTGAAAGCTCTTTTTAACATCTCATTCAAAAAACTACCATAAGGACGGTTATCCATTCTTTGACGCTTCTCTTCTTTCACCACTTCTCTTTGAGTGTTCACACCAATTTGTTCAATTTTAGCATGCATCATTCTTTCACTTTCTAACCAAAGACCTAAGTCCACTTGATTAGATGGAAGTAATTCATAATAAAAAGTTCTGTCCTGAGAAGTATTTGCATTCAAAGCACCACCTGCATTGGTAACATACTTGTCAAACTCTCCTCTTTTAATATTTTCAGAACCTTCAAATAATAAATGTTCAAAAAAATGAGCAAAACCTGTTCTTGCAGTGTCTTCGTTTTTAGAACCCACATGGTATAAGGCAGTTACTGCTACCACAGGCGCCGAATGATCTTCATGTAAAATCACTTTTAAGCCATTGGGTAAAACATATTTTTCGAATTGAATAGACTGTGCAAATGCTGTTGCTCCAATGAATAGCATAAGACAGCTTAATAAAAACTGTTTTTTCATTATGTATAGTTTAAAATTTTGATGCTTAAAGCTAGTGGGAATAGCAGACTGGAGCAAATAAATAAATGCTAAAATTTTGCAATTATCGTATTTAGTAAATCAGGCGCAGAAGCATTAAACCATTGAACTATGGGGTCTTTTTTAAACCAGGTCATTTGCCTCTTAGCATAATGTCTAGTATTTTGCTGGATGGCTGCAATTACCTCCTCCAAACCTTGCTCTTGATTGAAATAAGGTATCCATTCGCTGTAACCCACTGTTTGAAGGGCATTTAAAGAAAATTGAGGTAAAAGACTTTCTACTTCTTTCTTTAAACCTTGAACAATCATTAACTCAACTCTTTTGTTAATTCTATCATATAAAACTGCTCTATCCATTTCTAATCCAATCAATCGAATTTTGAAAGGCCTCTCTTTTTTTTGATGACATTGAAATGTGAGAATCGATTTTCCCAATCCTTCCATTACTTCCAATGCACGCATCAATCTTTGGGGATTTTCTTGCTCGGCCTGATCCCAATAGACTGGATCTTTTTGTTTCAATTGTTCTTGCAACCAAATCAAACCATTAGCCTCATAAGATTGAGTGATATTTTTTCTTACAGATGGATCTATTGCAGGAATATCATCCAATCCTTCACAAAACGCTTTGATATACAAACCTGTACCTCCCACCATCACAACCGAATCTTTTTGCTCAAATAATTTCTCCGTAATGGCTAAAGCATATTTTTCAAAAACAGATGCATTCACTGTTTCTATTATAGAGTGGCTTGCAATAAAATGATGGGGCACTGTATTTAATTCTTCAACACTTGGTCTTGCAACACCAATAGTTAATTCCTTGTAACATTGTCTAGCATCTGCAGAAATAATCTCTGTTTGCAAATGTTTGGCCAATTGAATAGCTAAAGAAGTTTTTCCAACAGCAGTAGGACCTACTATTATATAAACTGTTTTAGACAAAATCGTTGAATTTAAAATGCTTCGGATGAATCGTCAAAAAATCCACCATTATCGTCCTCGCTAGAATCATCGTCTTCATCAGACTCATTGGAATCGGAGTCTTCGCCCTCTTCACCAAATCCTTCATCTGCTTCAGATAAATCATATTTCTCTTCGATGTCTGCAAATTTTTCTCCCAATAAACCCTTGGTTCCATATTGCATAGGACCCACTCCTTCCACTCTTGAAATAACTGGGTATTCTAAACTCATATCCGCATCTGCATTCTTGATCACCTGAATTAATTCCACCAAGAATGTCCATGATTTATTAAAATCATATAAATAAATAAAATGTTGATTGGTATCCATGATTTCAGAACCAATAGTAGTTTCATCCATCAACAAAGGAGCCACTGGATATTCTTTTTGATATACTTCCTTGCTAATTTCTCTTCCTCTTTGCCATTTTTCATTGCTTCTAAAAAATGTTGCTTCATGCTTTTGATCAAATTCAAAAGCTTTCAAAATAATTTGATGAAAATCAGAAAAATGCTGTGTATGCTTCACCATGATATCTCTATAAATCGCGTCTTCCTCTTCCCAGTAAACTCTAAACTTTAAAATGGCCATAGGGTGATTTTGAAGCGCTAATTTACTATTTATTAGCCTTAGACAATGAAAATGAGCCTACAATTATGCACTTACAGGTTTTAAACCAATTTTAGCCGCCTCCTGTATCATGAATTCATAAGCTGGCTCAAAGGCATTAGGTATCACTCCATCCAAGATAGCTTCTCTTATGGCATCTTTAATAATGCCTACTTCTTTGGAAGGATGAATACCAAATTTCTCCATAATCAATTCTCCTGTGATAGGAGGTTGCCAATTTCTAATTTTATCTTTTTCCTCTACCTCTACAATTCTTTGTTTCACCAATTCAAAACCTTGTAAATACCTTCTTACTTTGTTTTGATTTTTACTGGTAATATCTCCAGAACATAAAGTCATTAATGAATCAATATCATCTCCTGCGTCAAACAACAATCTTCTAATAGCACTATCTGTTACATTTTCCTTGGTTAAAGAAATAGGTCTTAAATGCAATGCCACCAACTTTTGAACCATTTTCATTTTTTCATTCAATGGTAATTTTAATTGAGTGAAAATTTTAGGCACCATTCTTGCACCCACTACTTCATGGCCATGAAAAGTCCAACCAAACCCTTGTTCAAATCGTTTTGTTTTAGGTTTAGCAATATCATGCAATAATGCAGCCCATCTTAACCAGATATCATCCGATTGTGCTGCTACATTATCCAACACTTGTAATGTATGAGAGAAATTATCTTTATGTCCAATCCCATCCAATGTTTCAGCCCCTTCTAATTGAAGCAAAACAGGAAAAATAAATTCTAATAAACCAGCGTCTTTTAACAAGTACCAACCCTTTGATGGCTTAGCCGTCATCATGATCTTTTGCAACTCATCTGTAATTCTTTCTTGAGAAACAATTTTGATTCTGCTCGCCATTCTTTGAATGGAAAGAAAAGTCTCATCTGTAATGGTAAAATCTAATTGAGTGGCAAAACGAATTGCACGCATCATTCTTAATGGATCATCATCAAAAGTTTGATCGGGCGCTAAAGGTGTTTTTAAAATACCTTTTTCTAAATCATCTAGACCCCCAAATGGATCAATGATGGTTCCAAAATGAGCGTCAGACAATTCAACTGCCAATGCATTAATCGTAAAATCTCTTCTATTCTGATCGTCTTCAATAGTACCGGGAGCCACTTGTGGTTTTCTACTATCTCTTGAATAACTTTCTTTTCTAGCACCTACAAATTCAATTTCAATATCTTGAAATTTTACTTGCGCTGTACCAAATGTCTTAAACAAACTTACGGGAGGTAAGGGCTTAAATAGTTTTGCAAATTGCTGCGCTAATTCCATACCATCTCCCATGCAAACAATATCAATATCCTTAGTGGGCCTATCCAAGATTTTATCTCTTACAAATCCACCCACTGCGAATGCAGGAATATCCAATACAGATGCTGCTTTAGCAACTGCATGTAATAATTCTGCTTCTCTTGATGTAAAATGAATTTGCATAGCAAGCAAAAGTACTTAATTGTTCAGTATATTCGTATGCAAATAGCCGCTAATCGTGGCAAAATAAAGACAAATGACCTCCCTAAGCATTGTAATTGTTAGTTATAGATGTTGGCAAAGATTGGATACTTGTTTAAAAAGTATTCAACAGCAATCCTTGGACTTCTTGGAAGTCATAGTGGTGGACAATCATTCCAATGATGGCAAAATAAAAGAATTCATGTTGGCACATCCATCAGTTCAATTTATTCAGCAAGAAATTAATGGAGGATTTGCACAAGCATGTAATAAAGGAGCATCTATTGCAAAGGGTGAATGGATTTTATTTTTAAATCCCGATACCATTTTAGAACCGAACACCCTTCCCCTTCTTATTCAAAAAACAAATACCCAACCTGATTGGAAATTAATTGGCATTAAACAATTAAATGAAAAAGGAAAAGATACTTATCCATTTGGCTTGTTTTTACAATGGTGGAATGTTTGGCCTCCTATTAGAAGTATTCAAAGATTGATTGGAGGGAAAAAACTTTCTAAAAAAGAATGGAGTGCTCATTCTGTAACATATCCCGATTGGATTTCTGGATCTTTTGTTTTAATGAGAAATGCAGATTTTAAAACCATTGGTGGATGGGATCCACAATTTTGGATGTATTGTGAAGATCAGGATTTAAGCAAAGCCGCAGCATCATTGGGTTGGAAAAGAGTAATGTACAATGATATTCAATGCGTGCATAGCCACGGAGGTTCTTCCAGAATTAATCCAAAAGTAAAAGCGATTACTAAATCAGCTGTAATTATTTCTAATTTCAAATATATCCGCAAACATATTGCCTTGCCTGGAAGATGGATTGCTCAAGCAACCCTTTTATTAATGACCATTATTAACTTATTGATCGCCCTTCCTTTTTCGAGTACCAAAAGACAAATGGTAACAGAGCTTTTGTATAATAGAAGATAACTAGTTTCTAATCACCATTAAATTTCCTTCAGCATCCCATTTTACAATAGAGGAAGGTTGTTGAATGCTTTGGTCATCTTGTCTATAACGAACTATATAATCTACCCCATCTTTGATATCCAATGAAATATCTCTAAAACTTAATGGTGTTGGATAACCTGATATATTAGCTGAAGTACTTACAATGGGTTTCCCAAATGCTTGTATCAATTTATTACAGAAGATATCTTTACAAATTCTGATAGCAATACTCCCATCAGAAGATATTAAATTTTTTGCCAAGCCTTTGGCTTGTTCATAAATCACTGTAGTGGGTTGGTGAACACCTTTGATGTAATCGAAAATCTTAATATTAGTTTGATTGGTATATTCCAAAATACTTTCCTCATTGGCTACCAAAACAATAAAAGACTTTATATCAGCTCGCTTTTTTAAGTCAAAAACATTAGCCACAGCAGCTTCATTGGTAGCATCACAACCAATACCCCATACCGTATCAGTGGGATATAAGATTAATCCTCCTTTGCGAAGGACCTCTATACTTGATTGCAAATCATCTTCCATTAAAAACATATTGCAAATTAACCATTCGAGCCGTATTTTTGCCCAAATTGAAAAAAATGGAATTAAAAACAACTATCGAAGCTGCATGGCAGGATCGTGGATTATTAAAAGACACAAAATATAGTGACGCAGTTAGAGCAGTCATTGAAGAAGTAGATAAAGGAAGATTAAGAGTTGCTGAACCACAAGGTGAACAATGGGTAGTGAATGAATGGGTAAAGCAAGCTATTCTAATGTACTTTGGTATCCAACAAATGCAAACATGGGAAATTGCTCCATTTGAGTTTCATGATAAAATGTTATTAAAATCTGGTTATGCCGCTTTAGGTGTAAGAGCTGTACCACATGCCATTGCAAGATATGGAGCATATTTAGCAAAGAATGTGGTGTTGATGCCAAGCTATGTAAATATTGGCGCTTATGTAGATGAAGGAACGATGGTGGATACTTGGGCAACAGTTGGAAGTTGTGCGCAAATTGGTAAAGGAGTTCACTTAAGTGGTGGTGTAGGTATTGGTGGTGTATTAGAGCCATTACAAGCAAGTCCAGTAATTGTAGAAGATGGTTGCTTTATTGGAAGTAGATGTATTGTTGTAGAAGGAGTACACTTAGAAAAAGAAGTAGTGTTGGGCGCAAATGTAGTATTAACACAAAGCACTAAGATCATTGATGTAAGTGGTCCAACCCCTATTAAATACAAAGGAAGAGTTCCTGCTAGAAGTGTTGTAATTCCTGGTTCTTATACCAAAACCTTCCCTGCTGGAGATTTCCAAGTAAGTTGTGCATTAATTATTGGACAAAGAAAACCAAGTACAGATTTAAAGACCAGTTTAAATGATGCATTAAGAGATTTTAATGTAGCAGTATAAAAAAGTCATTTTCATATAATCAAGGTTTTGCTATTGCCATCTTAGGCACTTTGCTTTTTTCTACAAAAGCAATATGGATCAAACTTTGTTTTAGAGAGAGTAATATCAACGCGACCACCTTGTTAATGTTGCGTATGTTACTCTCTCTTCCATTTTATATCATCATATTGTGGAGCATCAAAAGAAATGGGAAAGCTACAAAGACTAGTAATAAAACTTATCTATGGGCGATTGCTATGGGTTTGTTAGGATATTATGCAAGTAGTTTATTTGATTTTATTGGACTCCAATATGTATCAGCAGGCATTGAAAGAATTATACTTTTCATCTACCCCACTTTGGCCGTTTTAATCAATTATTGGATTTTCAAAGTTCCCATCATTAAAAAACAATGGTGGGCCATTTTGGTAACCTATGTTGGGATTGGACTGGCTTACTGGAGTGAAATCAACCAATTTCAAAATACAGAACTATTCGTCTTTGGTTCCATCATGGTTTTACTATGTGGTATAACCTACGCCCTATATCTTGTTGGAACAGGTAAACTGATTCCTAAAATGGGTGCAACTCAATACACAAGTGTTGCCATGTTATCCGCCACAGCAGGGATATTTACCCATTTTTGCATAACCGAACCCATCAATAGTATACCTCAATATATCCATCCCAATCATCCAATCTTTGTATATGTGATTGGATTAGCCCTAATAGCGACAGTCATCCCCTCTTTTCTACTCAGTACCGGAATGAAGCGCATTGGATCCAATGATTTGGCCATTGTAACTAGTATTGGACCAGTAGCAACCCTATTTCAAGCTAGGTATCTTTTAAATGAACCCTTTAGTCTTTTACAAATTCTAGGAACCCTCTTGGTGATTATTGGGGTACTGATGGTCAAGAAATCAGCTATAGATTAAAAATTTTGGGGTGACCAAGACGAATCTTAACCACCCCGATTATCCTTCCCCCAAAGGATAATATATTTAATATTTTACTAATTTGTATTTAGTATTTGTTCTACTCAAAAGCAAATATGCAAGTAATAAACGCAGTAGTATAGGTTTTTTGTAAACTTAGTAGTGAAATAATAAGATCGGAAGAGCGTCGTGTAGGGAAA
>CALCEA010000072.1 GCA_937900675.1 uncultured Chitinophagaceae bacterium | reverse complement strand
GCTGCAGCGATTGCAGCATTGGGTGCAGAAGTAGATATGGCTGCCAAAGTGGGCAAGGACCCTTTTGGGATGCATATTGTAGAATTACTAAATGAAATGGGAGTAAATACAAAATGGGTTTTGCAAGACCCAAATCACTTTACCACATTTGCTTTTGTGTCTTTGATGGAAGATGGAGAAAGAGATTTTTATTTTAATCGTGGGGCGGATGGTCAATTAAGTACAGAAGATTTGAGTGGATTGAATTTAAAAGAATATAGTATTGTGCATTTTGGATCAGCTACCGGATTTTTACCTGGACCATTACAAGACGCATACCTTGATTTATTAGAGAAGTCTAAAAAAGCTGGAGCCATTATTAGTTTCGATCCCAACTATAGACATTTATTATTCCCAAACAATACCAAGAGTTTTATTGACCAATGTTGGCCTTTTATCGAGCAATCACACTTTTTTAAATTAAGTGACGAAGAAGCCATGTTGATCACTGGATGTGATAGCGTACAACACGCAGCTGCTGCTTTAAGAAAAAAATCAAAAGCTGTATTTGCTATCACTTTGGGGAAAGAAGGCACGCTGCTTTCTATGGGTGATCATTTAGAAATGATTGGAAGTATTGCCATCACTCCGGTGGATGCTACTGGTGCAGGTGATGCATTTGTAGGGGCAGTATTATTTCAATTAATCAATAGCAATCCTAGTTTATTGGAGCAGATTGATCTGGATCATTGGAAAAAGATGATCAGCAATGCCAATAAAGCGGGTGCAAGAACCTGTGAATTTATGGGTGCTATGGAAGCATTTAAACATTTAAACAAATCGATATTTAATTAATACACATTATAGAAAGGACAGTGAACATGAATGCGTTATTACAATTTGGAGAAGACTTACTTCAAAAACATAAAATAGATAGCCAAAAAAAGGATGCAGCTTTTGCTAAAAGATTTTTAGATCAATTGCCAACCATTGAAGAATTGTTTAATTATATCTATGGTGATCATCCAAACAGAAATCAATGTTTTGATTTGTTATTAATTGGTTTAATCAAGAATTACCAAGAGAGATCTACTACCCTATTAAAGAAAGACGAAGCCAAGGCAAAAAAAGGTAACTGGTTTTTGAGTAACCAAATCACCGGCATGAGTTTATATGTAGATAGATTTGCCGGCAGCTTAAAAGGTTTAGCAGAAAAATTAAACTACTTTGACGAACTAGGGGTTAATTTTTTACACTTGATGCCTGTTTTTGAAAGTCCTGAAGGAGAAAGCGACGGTGGTTATGCAGTTTCTAATTTTAGAAAAGTGGATGCAAGATTTGGTACCAATGAAGACCTGAATGCTCTTATCAAAAAAATGAATGCCAACAATATGTATTTAATGTTGGACATTGTTTTGAATCATACATCACATCATCATGAATGGGCTCAAAAAGCTAAAGCAGGTGAGAAATACTATCAAGATTTCTTTTATTTCTATGATAGCAGAGATATCCCTAATCAATTAGATCAAACCATGCCTGAGATTTTCCCGGAGTCTTCTCCTGGGAGTTTCACCTATATCGAAGCTTGCAACAAATGGGTGATGACAGTGTTTCATCATTATCAATGGGATTTAAATTATACTAATCCTGCGGTATTAGTGGCCATGCTGGACAATGTATTGCATTACGGAAATTTAGGCGTGGATATTTTAAGAATTGATGCTCCTGCATTTATTTGGAAAGAATTAGGAACTACTTGTCAAAACCTACCTAAGGCGCATACTTTATTAAGATTAATTAAACAATGCGTGATGGTGGCGACACCAGGTATGGCATTATTAGGAGAAGCCATTGTTGCACCTGACGAGATTATTAAATATTTTGGTACCGACAACTATCTTGCTAGAGAATGTGATGTTGCATATAACGCCACTCAAATGGCCTTACAATGGGATGCATTGGCAACTGGCGATACCAGAGTAATGTTATCTGCACAACATCCTATTTTACAAAAGCCTTATGGTTGCACTTGGATTTCTTATACAAGATGTCATGATGATATTGGATTAGGCTATGATGATTATATGATTGAAAGAGCTGGATTCAACGCATACCAACACAGAACTTATTTAAAGAATTATTTTGCAGGATGGCATGAAGGTTCTCCTTCAGCTGGCGCATTATTTTCTGTGAATCCAAAAACAGGTGACGCAAGAATTAGCGGATCTTTAGCTTCATTATGTGGATTAGAAAAAGCCGTTGAATGGAATCATCAACCCTCTATCGAAGATGCATTAAAGAAAATTATCTTAATGCAAGCCCATTCAATGTTTATGGGTGGTATACCAATGTTATTCTATGGGGATGAATTAGCGTATACCAATGATTACAGTTATTTGCAAGATCCGGGGAAGAGTTATGATAATAGATGGATGCACCGACCTGTAATGAATTGGGATAGAAACGAAAAAAGAAAAGAAACTGGAACTTTTGAGGAAAGAATTTTTAGCGAAACAAAAAAACTAATTGCTACAAGAAACGATCTAGAAATATTGAGTGATTTTAAAAATGTCACTTGGATGACGCCTCATAATATTCATGTAGCTAGTTTTATTAGATCTTACGATAACAAAAAATTGTATTGTTTATTTAATTACAAGAATACAGCCTCTTTTATTACTTGGTACGCCTTTAAAGAATATGGAGAAAGGCCAGCCCAACTAAAAGATCATTGGACTGGCCTTGTTCACAAAGTAGGTAATGACAATGAATATTTTGTATTACCTGGTTATGGTTTTGCTTTATTAGAAAGTATCTAGAATCTATATCCAATACCAATATTCAATGCATAGTTTGCAAAAGCAGCATCCCCTCTTGCAAATACCTTTGTATCTATGGTTCTTAAAATATCTGGTTGGCTTTGGTTTCTTTCTCTAAACACTGATACTGGTACATAAGCATATAAGTTGAACTTCTTAAATTGATAGTTTGCACCTGGTTCAACAGCAATCACTGTACCAGGTCTTCTAAAACCTGAGTTCTTGCCAATCAAGTCAAAAGTAGGTATACACTCATATCTTGCCCCTAAGGATAAGGTTAATGCATTTTTAGTCCAGTTAGAACCTGCTCTGATTAAATACTGATCAGGTACACTCATTACATCAGAAGTATATTTAATAGCTGCAGCTGTTGGAGTTCCACCTCTTGCTGTACTTACTCCATTGTTATCTCTTGGGTTAATTAAGTAAAAAGCATTACCATATAAGCTCCAAGTATTATTGATTTGTCTAAACGCACTTAACTCAAGGGTAACACCTAATCCACCATCACCTGGTTGAATAGATTGATCCACTGGTCCTACTCTTGTAGCATTTAATTTATAGGTAAAATCATCCACAGCTTTATAATTACCTGTAGGTAATTTCAAACCAATTCCACCCATTAAATTTCCTTTTCGACCAGGCTTAGGTGCCCATAACCATTTGTATACAGTAATTCTAGCATCACCAATACCACCAGCAGAAGTTGCAAATCTTGGGCTAGAAGGTAAATTGCTAATATGCTCATATTTAGAAGAGCGTTCGTTATAGATGAGTGGTAATGCTACACCAATACTCCATTGCTCATTTAAAGTACGAACCAAAGAAAGGTCAATGGTACGGTTAAAATTTCTTACTTCAGTGCCATCCTTGATTCTTTGTGTTTGCTCCACAGTTCCGTTGTAATGTCTAAACGAATTAAAGTAGCGATAAGCAATATTCAAATCCCATTTTTTGGGTGTAGGCATTGCATGTGTACTATCCATTCCCATATGCATCATTCCAGCATGTTCCATGGTATTTAATCCGCCTACAGTTCTTATAGCTACACAACCTTGCGCATTAACGCGCGCGCTAAACGCCACTAGTACAACTAGTGCAAATAATATATTTTTCATGTGGGGTTTTGGTTTGGGTAATTAAACGAGGTTTAATTTTTTTTCATTTTTAAATGATTAACAACCCAATTACCAACAGCCTTACCTTTTTCGGTACTTGTTACACAAGAATTATGAAAATGTATGCCACCATAAAATCTTGCCCAGTTATTTTCTTCAGCTGCAGCTCTAAAAGATGTAAAGCTTCTATTGGCAATACCAAATTCTAACTCGGTAGAATCAGTAAAGGCAAAATTATCGCCAAACACACTGGTCAATGCTTCGGCTGCTGAAGAAGATATAGTAGAGTGTCCACAAGTATATTCAGGGAATGCAGGTGTTTGTAAAAGGGGTCTCCAGTTTTGATCAAAATATTTATTGATCACTGTCTCTGGTCTTACTGTATTGTATTCATATTTGGCATCCCATGTATGAATAAAGGCATCAAATAAAGCAATAGCTGTTTTTGCATATGCATAAATAGCATCTTCAAAACTCAATTTCGCTTTTTTGTTGGCAATACCTACAATACTCATCCAATGACCTGGTGGAGAGAATTTTTTTGTGCTAAACATAGCGTGACCTGTCACATTTACTTTAAAAGGATTATCATCCCAGAAATTAGCGATATGCTTTTGCTCTTCTGTTAAACTATCTACCGCATTTTTCACCATCATTACATTTTTATAGTATTCACTATTTTTATCTGTAACATTGAAAGCTGGCGGTGGGGCTGGTCTAAATTGACTTGCGCTATCCAATACCATAGTTCTAATTTCTCTCCAATGAGGTTCTGCAGCAGAAGCATACATGGGTGGCGTTGGCACCCATCTTCCTGGAATGTCTTTTACAGTATATTTTTCAGCACTTCTTGTTTGTGCGTAGTTATCTTTCTTGCTCCATGCAATAATTGCAGCACCCACTTCTTTTGCAAATGCTTCAGAAGCTTCTACCATTTTAGAGGGCATGCCATGATCTTTTACCAATTGATGTAAACTATCGGTATATTCTTTCATGCTACCTTCTGGAAAAGTTACCGCCTCTCCTACCATACAATAAGCAATGATGGATGCATAAGGAAAATCAATATTTGCAGTATCTTTTGCTGATGGCAATGTAGTCAAACCTTTTAATTGACCAGCCAAACTTTGGTACTTAGAAGGATTCCCGGCAGCTATTACTTCATATCCAGCGATAGCAGCATATGCATAGTTTCTAGAAGCCACAATTGGGCTAAAATTATTTCCCATGACCACCTGATTTAATTCGTGCACAGAATGCGCATACAAATCAGGATTATGTGTAATTGATTGGTAATCGTTTTTTGTATTACAAGCAGCTATGCTAGTAATAATGCATATTATAATAGCTATTTTTTTCATCGCTAATATCAATTAATAGTTGTCTACAAAAAATATGTGTGTATTTTTTGTAATTAAATTATTGGGGAATCTTTTGAATGGGCGTAGAGAAAACTACGCCAATTTTTTTGGAGGAGGCAATTGTATGTCTAAACAATTGCTTAATAAACGATCTGAATAAATACCACCAATTGTATTATTCAGCACAATATGATGAACCAACTCAAATTGGTTATTGGTAGAGATATAATCAAAAGTCAATAGTTTTGAAGAAGACTTACCCACTGGAGTAGATTTTTTATCTTCTCCGTTTTTTTGAAGGTCCTGTGCTAACTTATAAAAATCTTCTCTAGCATTTTTAATATGCAATCTGTCTTGGTTGGCTAATACTTTAATTTCAATACTATCATTGTATACCCTTCTTTGAACATATTGATACACCACTCCGTTGATGACCATCTCTCCATCCACTCTTTCAAACTTTGCATTATTGGCATAGTATGGAAGATTTACTGGAGTCTTTAAAGTAATTAAATCAGATTCATTATACTCTTCATCTTCAATGATCGCAATAAAATTTTCTGCTGCTTTTTGATCGAAATAATTGGCTACTATTCGGTAACCAAATCCGTTAAAAAGCATCACGCCCAAAATGAGTATTGCAGCCAGTTTTTTCACTGCTTAAAAATACAAAAAAATGGCAAACTGATACCCCAATTTTGTATGTTTGTACACTAAAAACCTGTTAAATAACCCATGAAATACCTCAAAATCATCCTGGCAATAGTCCTTTCTGCGGCTTTTCTGTTTATTTACCTATATATACCCAATAATATCATCGTTAGCAATAATGTGTATGTATACCAGGCAGGCAGTTCCGTTACTAGAGGATTTGTTCAAATTCAATATTGGGACAAATGGATGCCCCGCAAATCCATTCAAGGACATAGCTTTATTTGGGAGGATGGCAAACTTGAAATTAATGCAGCTTTTATTGCTTCAGTCAAATCTAAATTCACGAAACCTGAATTTGAGGCTGGGGTAACTTTCTCTGCTGTTGATGCAGGAAAAGACAGTTCTTTAGTAAGATTTGAAGCAGAAGTAGATAATCGACATTTATCACCGGTGACCAGAATTCATAATTATTTAGAAGCTCAAAAACTAAAAATACAGCTGAACAAAGTGATAGATGCTGCCGCAAGCTATTATGGAACCACCAAGGGAATTTATGGATTTGAAATAAAAGAGACCAGAGTAAAAGACACTACATTAATTAGTACTCAACAAAATTTTCCAGATACACCCAGTATTGCACAACAATATGCAATGATTGATAAACTATTAAAGCATATTCAAAAGAACAATGGAGTCATTCATGGAGATCCCATGGTAAATATTACCAGATTAAGTGAAACAGAAGTATTTACCCAAGTAGCTTTTTCTTTAGCAGCAGACATTCCTGCAGGTGATCAATTGGCTATCAAAAAAATGGTTCTTGGAAATATACTTGAAACCAAAGTGGTGGGAGATCAAAAAGTAATCAATGCAGCTTTTGAAGCCAATAAATTATTTATCAGTGACCATTTAAGAACTTCTCCTGCTATACCCTATGTAACTTATAATACCAATAGATTAAAAGAGAAAGATCCTAGTAAATGGCAGTCTACTATTTACTACCCGGTTTATTAATCTGTATTAATCTTAAACTATCGGAATTCATCGCTAATACAAAATGTTGATTGTTTTGTCTAGCAATTTGTATGGGCTGCATTCTTCTTACCTGACCTTTAATGCTTAAACCATTGAAAGGCTTTACGGCAAATTTCCCTTTGCCTTGATTGATTAATACCGTTCCATAATCTGCATCGTATCTGCCCATTTGTACATTATTGTCAAAGTAATTACCCATCATCAATACATCTGGTAATGCATCTCCATTGATATCACAAACGGCAGCTGTTTTATATGCAGTAATTTGGGCCTCCCAAGGCAATTCAACTGCTTTAAATTTGCCATTGCCTTCATTGATAAATACGGTATTGGCAAAATGATAGGCTTTGTATTGCAATGCATCATTCAATTTATCTTTTGTAAAAATGTCCACTAAGCTAGCTTTGGCAAAATCTTCAGCGTATAAAAAGTTCTTCTTGATTTTAGGTATTTGTCTTTGTATTTCATCTTTATTGGCAAAAGGAATTTCTTTATGCTGTAAATAAAAACTCATTACCTGTTCTTTTTTTCCATTGTCATCAAAATCATTATAGTATAATGTGATAGGTTCTTCTTCAGTTGCTTTCAATCGGGTATTTAATCCAAGATTACCAGCAATTAAATCCATATCACCATCCTTGTCAATATCTAATGGGTAAGCGAAGTTCCACCAACCTGGCAAATCAGTCACTGTAGATTGAGTCCAAGGGCTGGTTTTTGTATTATATACATCTATTCCACCCCATTGATGTGTTAAGATTAAATCTAAAGAACCATCTTTATTTAAATCAGCTTCTGACACATTGGTAATAAAACCAATCTCATTTAATGATGGAGCTACTTGAGCAGTTACATCTTTGAAATGGCCATCTCCGGTATTGTATAAAACATAACTACTAGCAGGAGCTCCATAATTCATAGCCATTACCCTACTAGAAATAAATAAATCTATGGCACCATCCTTATTAAAATCTCTTGCAACAATGGCAGAAGATTGATTATGTATAGGAATGGCATTGTCTAATTTTTTCAAGTTGCCTTTACCATCGTTTAGGTACACCCTAGACAACATGTTTTTATCCTTACCATAATATTCATTACCTCCTGAAGCTACTGCTAAATCTAAATGACCATCTTTATTGAAGTCAGCCCATACAGCTGCTATATCTTCATAATTGCTATCCAAAACCAAATCAGGTTCTTGGATTTTTACGAATTTCCCATTAGCTTGTTGTGTAAATACTGCTCCTGCAAATCCTCTAGCCCCACCAATAAAAATATCTTCTAGTTGATCGTGGTTGATATCTGCTATAGCTAATGCTGGTCCTTCTGTTGAATTCATCTGCGGCACCAATTGCTCTCTATTGAATTCTTGGAATATATTTTCTTCATGCTTAAAGCGAATACCCGATAAAGCAGTTTGATCTTCCATTAGATACTCTGGATTAGGCCAATGATTCTTGATGATATCATAATTAAAAGCAGGCAAACCTTTTTTGTATGAATAACTTACTTGTTGATTCAATTTCTTTGTTAGATCAATTCTTTCATAAGTATTATCTGGCCAAATTAAAAATGCTGAATCAATCTTGGTTTGTTTTAATCCAATAAATAAGGGCACTTCCATACTAGATAAAAAGCCTTTCACTGGGAACTTTTCGTATGTTCTTATTTGGTCTTTAGTAAACAAAACAATTTTAGATCCAATAGCATTGATATTCTTCTCAGCACCTTTTAATTGAATGGAAACATACTGATTGTCTTTTGCTTCGTTGGCTTTGTTTTGATAGATAAAGGCTTTATCGTTGACATTATTCACCACCAAATCCAAATCACCGTCATTATCAAAATCTGCATAAGCAGCGCCATTAGAATAAGAGTTGGTATTATTGGTAACAGCTTTTTCTTTGTCAGCAAAAGACATGTTTTGTTGGTTCAAGAAAAACTGATTAGGAATCTTTATTTCTGGGAACTTATCAATCAGTGTCATATCCTTTTCTCCCATCTTATTGTCTCTAATCTTTTCTTGTATTTCTTGATTAGACACATAATTCACATAATCCATATCATTCATTCGCTTGGGAATACCATTGGCAACAAATACATCTTTAAATCCGTCATTATCAAAATCTAAAAATAAAGTAGCCCAGGACCAGTCTGTTGCAAAAATGCCACTATACATTCCTGTTTCACTGAATTTTCCATTTCTTCTATTCCATTGAAGATTATTTCTAGTAAACTGATAATCGTATCCTACAGAAATTTTATACTGGTAGATATCATAATCATCTTCGCCCAATGATCTCTTTAAAATATAAGGATCTTTAGGAAGCATGTCCATGGATACAATTTCGGGGAAGCCATCATTGTTGGCATCAGCAGCATCTACCCCCATTGAATATTGACTGGTATGAGTCATCCAATCATGACGCTCGTCTTTAAAACTGCCATTTTTTTGGTTAATGTATAAATAATCGTTTTCGTGGAAATCATTTCCAGCATAAATATCTGGCCAACCATCCAAATTAATATCACTCATTACCACACCCAGACCATAACTAATTGCAGTACTATTAATTTGAGTAGCTTTGGTAACATCTTCGAAATGTCCATTGTTGTTTTTGAAAATCCTATCTCCCGATAATGGATCAAAGGTTCCTACAAAACTATCTCTTGGAGCGAATGTGCCATTTTGGTGCACACTATGATTTAATAAAAACACATCCAGGTCTCCATCTAAATCATAATCAAAAAAACTTGCCTGAGTACTAAATCCTGAAAAATCTAAGCCATATTCGGCAGCCATATCTTTGTAAACTGGCACTCCATTTTGTATAGATTGACAAACTAGAAGTTGATTCTTGTTCTTGAATTTTTCAAAATTGCCTAATCTGCAAATATAAATATCAAGCAAGCCATCGTTATTGATATCTACTAATGAAACTCCTGTATTCCATGCACTATCTTGAGGGATTTTAGCTTGGTCTGTATAATCTTTAAATTTTAATGCGCCTTGGTTAAGATATAAAGTATTTCTTCCCTCGTTAGAAGCAAAGAAAATATCTACTTTGCCATCATTGTTAAAATCACCAGTTGCTACCCCTGCGCCGTTATAATAATACATGTAATGAAACATGTTAAAAGATTCTGTTGGGTGCAAGTTATTAGCAAATTCGATGCCGGTTTTGCTGGCATCCATCATTTCAAAAATAGGAGTTTCCTTGGCCTGTTGCTTACATGCAGCCATGCCTGCGATAACCAACACTGCAGCAATAGAATGATATATATATTTAAAACTAGATCTCATTTTATTGTTGATTCATTTTTAATAATACAGGGTAGTCGTCATTTCTAATAAACAATACTTGTTGGCTTGTTTTACCAGGCAAACTCAAAATATCTTTTACCTGCCCTGTTATAGATAGTCCGGATTGCTTATCCTCTAATACTTTAAAATGTTTCTTTCCATCATTGATCAATACCAATCCATAATTGGCATCTAATCTTCCAAACTGTGGCATGAATCCAAACAAATTACCCCCCATGATTAAATCCAATTGTTGATCACCATTCACATCATAAGGTAAAATGGCATTTAAAGAAGAGAACTGAACTTCAATAGGTAATTCTTGAATCTCAAATTGACCATTACCTTTATTCCAAGCAATAATTGAACTACAAATATTGTAAGTTTTCACAACTGCTTTTTCTATTGCTTCAGGCTTGAATAATTCTTGGAAAGATTTTTTTGCGTATACCTCATAATTTAAATTCTCTTTCTTCAAAAGCGGAATTTGTTCTTGCATCTCTGCCTTTAAAAATACAGGTACATCTTTCCCATTCACCGTTCTAGTTAATATTTTATCCAAACTCTCATTGCCATCAAAATCATTCATCCATAATTTCACTGGAGCATCTTGAGTAGGTTTTAGGTAACCATTCTTACCCATATTACCCAATACAAGATCTTTTAATCCATCTCCATTTAAATCTACCACCTGCATGGTTTGCCACCATCCAAATAAATTATTCAAATTGGTTTTTTCTTCAACAAATTTTCCTCCTTTAAATGAAAACAAAATAGGGTACATATAATCCCCTGCAACTAATAATTGATTGCCAGACTTTCCTAACACATTTCCCCAACTTGCACTTGTAACCATACCAAGGTTTGTAAAAGCAGGAGCCAGTGTAGCAGTTTGGTCTGTATATATCCCCTTACCATTATTCACATAAATAGCACTTGAAGGTGTTACGCCATACTTTAATGGGGTGTTTCTTGCACCTACAAAAACATCCATATCACCATCACCATCAAAATCTAAAGGAACCATCACACCAGTATTAAAACCAAATTCAGGAAAGGCATTTTGCTGATGCGTGAAATTCGCCTTACCATCATTCAAAAACAATCTATGATTTAATAAGCCACTTGATTTTAATTTATGGTTTCCTCCGGCTCCCAACAAAAGGTCCATGTCTTTATCCCCATCAGCGTCATAAAAAACTGCTGCCACATCTTCCATCTCATTGAAAGGTTGAAATGCTGCTTGAGCTTTTTTATTAAATGTGCCATTGACATTTTGCATAAAGATGGCACCGCCTTTTTCATTTGCCCCACCAACAAAGACATCAACCAATCCGTCTCCATTTAAATCTGCACTAGCGGCTTTGGGACCTTCTTGTGATAATATTCTTGGTATAATTCTCTCTGCATAAAAATC
>CALCEA010000071.1 GCA_937900675.1 uncultured Chitinophagaceae bacterium | reverse complement strand
GAATTCGGCGAGGTAGCTCAGTTGGTTAGAGCACAGGATTCATAACCCTGAGGTCTGGAGTTCAAATCTCCATCTCGCTACACTGAAAATCAAGGGCTTACGTTTATTCGTGGGTCCTTTTTTATGTGAGGAAAACATCTATTTTGTTTTGAAACACATGCTATCATTGGGTTTTATTGCGAGAGGTTTTTGTTATTTCTTGCCAAACACAAGATCCTTTAATCCTGATATTTTAACAGTGGCTAATACCTGTTGCTCTAAATATTTTAATAACTTTGTGATGTAAAATCATGCAAAAGAAGGTAATTATATTTTTTCTATTAGTAATTGGGGTAAATCTATACTCCAACAATCTTTATGCATGCAACAAGCCCCACAAATCTACAAATACGACGTCTTTTGTAAAACTGACCAAGACTAAAGCCAAATCCGATTGTTGCAAATCTCAAAATAAGAATTCTGGTCACGATTGTAACAAAAAATGTAATCATCACAACTGTGCATGCTCTTCCATTTGTTTCAATAATTACATCTTTAAAAAAAATATTGTTATTGAAACAGTACTTTATTTTACTACACAAAGGCAGTATAACATCTATAAGCCTTCCTTTTACAACGATGTCCATATTTCAATTTGGCATCCTCCTAAAATAGCATAAGCTATATTTCTCCTTAGTCAAGTTATATAACTTGAAAATTTACATATACTAAAATTTAATAAAATGAAATCAATAAAACTATTGATGGCTACTGCCATTATATTATTTGCAACTATTGCAAACGCGCAAACAAACACAGGTATAAACAAGGTTTTGAGTGCATATATCCAATTAAAAGATGCGCTTGTGAAAAGCGATGGTGCAAGTTCGTCCAATGCCTCAAAAACACTTTTAACTGCAATACAAGAAGTAAACATGAGTGAGCTTAACACCGATACCCATGCTCAATGGATGAAAGTAGTTAATGATTTAAAAGAAGATGCTGAACATATCAGTGAAACAAAAGAAATCACACACCAAAGAGACCACTTTATGAGTTTGTCCAAAAACCTTTATTTGGTAATAAAAGTCTCTAAATCTGAAACACCTATTTATTATCAATTTTGTCCTATGGCGAATAAAGGTAAAGGTGCTAATTGGTTAAGTTTAGAAAACAAGATTAAGAACCCATATTATGGTAATCAAATGCTTACCTGTGGTAAAGTAGTTGAAACTATACAATAACAACATAATAATGAAATTAAATAAATTATCAATTTACCTTGGTGTAATTGGTTTTCTTAGTGCGTCTGTTAATCTTTATGCACAAAAGGTTGTTAGGTATGATTTACATATAAAAGACACTTTGGTAAATTTTACAGGTAAAACTAAAAGAGCAATTGCTGTTAATGGTCAAATACCAATGCCTACATTAACCTTTACACAAGGCGATACAGCAGAAATTCATGTATACAATGAGTTGAAAGAAGGTACTTCTCTCCATTGGCATGGACTTATTCTTCCTAATAAAGAAGATGGAGTGCCTTACTTAACTCAAATGCCAATTGAGCCTAATACAACTCATGTATACAGGTTCCCAATTGTTCAAAATGGCACCCATTGGTATCATAGTCATTCTGGTTTGCAAGAACAAATTGGGATGTATGGTTCAATGATATTGAATAAAAGAAGTGACGATACTACTTTTAGGAAGGGTATAGATGACTTACCAACCATTCCTGTAATCATTAGCGAGTGGACAGATTACAATCCAAACAATGTGCATAGGATGTTACATAATGCGACAGATTGGTTCGCAATTAAAAAAGGTTCAACTCAAAGTTATATTGAAGCTATAAAAGAAGGTCATTTTACAACCAAAGTAAAAAATGAGTTTAAACGTATGTTGGCAATGGATGTAAGTGATGTTTACTATGATAGATTCTTCTTAAATGGCTACGTAGAAAGTCAATTGTCTCAATTCAAAGCTGGCGATAATGTAAGATTGAGAATATCTAACGCTGGTGCATCTACCTATTTTTGGTTAAACTACGGCGGAGGTAAATTCCAAGTGGTAGCAAATGATGGTAATGATGTTGAACCTACTGAAGTTGACAGACTAATCATTGCTGTTTCTGAAACTTATGATATTGTTTTGACCATACCTGAAAAGAATAAATCTTTTGCATTTCAAGCTACATCAGAGGATAGAATAAACAGGAGCTTGCTTTACATTGGCGAAGGAGAAAAACAAAATATGGCGCCACTTCCGAGGTTAAAGTATTTTGAAGGAATGAAGATGATGAACTCAATGATGAAAATGAATGGAGATTTAGATGATATGGGAATGAATATGAGTTTGAATCAAATGGACATGAACGTAGTGATGTATCCAGAAATCACCGGCGCCAGCAATGCTCAATTGAAGGAGAACAAGGAAAATCAATACAATAGTAACGCACTATCTGATATTGTTACTTTGAACTACTCTATGCTCAAATCTCCTCATAACACCTCATTACCAAAAGATGCTCCAACTAAAGTACTTAAGTTTGAATTGACTGGTAATATGAACAGGTATGTTTGGAGCATGGACAATAAAGTTGTTTCTGAATCTGATAAAATCTTGATTAAGAAAGGAGAGAATGTCAAAATGATTATCTACAATGGTTCTATGATGAGACACCCTATGCATTTACACGGACACGATTTTAGGGTTCTTAATGGACAAGGAGATAATGCACCATTGAAGAATATCATTGACATCATGCCAATGGAGACAGATACGCTTGAGTTTAATGCTAATATGGAAGGTGACTGGTTTTTCCATTGCCATATATTATACCACATGATGAGCGGAATGGGGAGAGTATTTACCTATCAAAATCAAGCACCTAATCCTTATATTCCAAATCCTAAATTTGCCCAAAGAAAGTTGTTTGGAGAAGATAGGAAATTCCATTCTATGGCTGAAAATGACTTCGCAACCAATGGTAATGATGGAATGGTAATGCTTCAGAATACAAGATGGAGTATTGGTTCTGAATGGAGATTAGGATTTAATGATATGCATGGATATGAGTCCGAAACGCATATTGGAAGGTATATAGGTAAAATGCAATGGCTAATGCCGTTTATTGGATTTGATTGGAGATATAGAAAACTTCATAACGGGGAATCCGAGAAAAACCTATTTGGTCAAGTGAATACCAAAGATGAAAGAAGGCAAATAAGTTTTGGTGTTGCTTATGTATTACCCATGTTGGTTACCTTTCAATCAGAAGTATACCAAGATGGAAACTTAAGACTACAGCTTATGAGAGAGGATATTCCAATAGCAAAGCGGTTAAGGGGTGAATTTATGGTTAATACTGACAAAGAATTTATGTTAGGTGCACGATATATCTTCAATAAAAATATGGGATTAAGGACACACTATGATAGTGATATGGGATTTGGAATAGGTTTATATTTTAATTATTAAAAATCAATTTTATGAAAAAATGTTTATTGTTACTCGTTATGTTGGTTTCTTTTTCATTCACATATGCGCAGGACACTACCAAGAAAAAATTAGTATTCAACCCGAAAAATCCTACTTATGAAGTGGAAGCTACATGTGGCACTTGTATGTACAAAATGGATGGGAAAGGGTGTCATTTAGCTATCAAGTTAAATGGAAAAAATTACTTTGTAGATGGAACTAATATTGACGACCATGGTGATGCACACGATGCGGAGGGTTTCTGTAATGCAATAAAGAAAGCAAAAGTCCAAGGAAACGTCGTTAAGGATAGATTTGAAGTCACTTATTTTGAGTTGATTAAGAAGTGATTTTTGAATTATTACCTGCGTGAGGTCAATCACAATCAAAATGTCCTATTTTATCTATTTTCAAACAAAAGTGAACATTTTAGATATTGATAATCAATAGTGTATTGTGATAAAGATAGATTCATAACCCTGAGGTCCCGGGTTCAAATCCCGGTCTCGCTACAAAGCCTCTCACGAAAGTGAGAGGCTTTTTTAATGCGAGCAGCGTCAAGAGCTCGCTCTTGTAAGCTAGCGAGTATTAAAAAAGCCAACTGAACCCAAAGCGTTTAGTTGAAAGGCTTTGGGTAAGGCGCACTGTATGGGATGACAATGCGCAGCATTGGCAATCCGAGTATTGTGTAAGGCGCACTGTTATGGGATGACAATGCGCAGCATTGGCAATCCCGAAGCGTTTAGTTGAAAGGCTTTGGGTTTATCGAATTGTTGGGGGATAACAGCGAAAGAAGTGAAGCTGGCAATCCAAATCCTGCCTATAAAAGACAATTATTATTATTAATCTCTATCTTCATTAAATGAAAATTTTTTTATCAATACTGTTATTGTCTATCTCATTTATAGGAATTGCACAAGCCAATCAACTATTAATCAATAGCCAGTTAGAGAAATTCAAAAAAGCAAAATCATATACATTATCAATGGCTGAAAAATTACCTGAAGAGAAGTATGATTTCAAACCTGTAAAAGAGGAGATGAGTTTCAAGGTACAACTGGTTCATTAGGGTGAAAACATTTATTGGCTCAGTTCAACTTATTTAAAAGATGCACCTAGTCCATTAAAAGGTAAAAAAATTATTTCAAATGAAATGAATAAGAAAGAAGTAATACAGTTTGTTCAAGACGCATATGAATACGGAATAAAAGCGATGAGTGAGGTGGATGAAAATTCCTTAACAAAAGAATTTAATTGGAATGGCGGCAAATTGAATAAATATCAATTTTTAAATCTGATACAAGATCATCAAGCACACCATGTTGGTCAATTAATTGTATACCTAAGATTAAATGGAATAGAACCGCCTAAATATATAGGTTGGTAAATCAGAGTCCATCTTATTTCTTTTATGATTCTTTAAATTCTGATGGTGTAACTGAAAATTTAGATTTAAAAACAGTCGAAAAATATGCTTGAGTAGAGAAACCTACTTTATAAGCAACTTCTGAAATAGTAAGGTCTTCATTCATAAGCAAGTATTTTGCTTTCTGTAGTCTAACAGACAAAATATAATCATTTACGCTAAATCCTAGTAGGGCTTTTGTTTTTCTATATAATTGTATTTTAGATATACCCAATCCTTTATAGATATCATCGACTGATAAGTCTTCGTTGGCAAGATTAGACTCAATTAGTGAAGTAAATTCGCTAATAAACTTACGATCTAATTTATTAGAACTATTTGACCTACTCTCCGAAGGTAATTCGCTTATAAAATGCTCGCGTAAAACAGCTCTGTTTCTTAAAAGTGATACAATTGATTCCTCTAGATACTTTAAATTAAACGGTTTACTGATAAACAAATCAGCAAATGATTTCATCCCTTCTATTTGATCTTCAATAGAAGTTTTAGCAGTCAATAAGATGATGGGAATATGCGAGGTTCTTAGGTCATTCTTTAAAATTTCTGCTAGTTTTAATCCACTCATACCAGGCATAATTATATCTGAGATGATTAAATCAGGAACAACATCAAACGCTTTATTCATACCTTCATTACCATCTTTTGCAGTAAGCACTTCATAGCTTCCCTCCAACCTGTTACTTAAAAAGGAATTTAAATCATCATTATCTTCAATAATCAAGATAGAAGCCAAATTTTCTGATGTTTTGGTTGTTACTTTTTCATAATTATGAGGTAAGACATCAGTTGTATAGATATGAGTTTCTTTTAAGTTTTTGTCATCATTATATTCTATTGCACGAAGTCCTTTGTTTTGTTTAAAAGGCAATGTGATTGTAAAACAAGTGCCACTTCCTTTTTTACTATTGATGATTATATTGCCATTATGTGCTTTAATTAATTCTTTTGATAGTGCAAGCCCAAGACCAGTTCCTTTAAACGTACTACTGTGCCCTTGATAGAAGACATCAAATGCATGTTCAACGTCTTCTATAGACATCCCAATGCCATTGTCTTCAATTTTAATAATTGCATTTTCCTGTTCTTTATCCTGATCTATTGTAATGTTAATTGTGCCATTTTCTTCTGTGAATTTAAAGGCATTAGAAAGTAAATTGAAAAGGACTTTGTCAATCATTGATTGATCAAAATCAATGTTTAATCCTGCGGTCTTATCATTCATATTTAATGAAATATGCTTCTTCCTTGCTAAATCTTTAAATTCATTGCTGATTTCAAAAACAAAATCCCCAAGAACTTGCGTTGATGCATTGATTTCCATTTTTCCTTCCTCAATCTTTCTAAAATCCATTAATTGATTAATTAATTTTAGTAATCTAAAGGCGTTTCTTTGAACGAGTTCTAAATTATTTTTTAAAGTAAAGTGAAGCCTAGACGATACCAAGGTATCTTCCAGAGGTCCTATAATGAGTGTAAGTGGAGTCCTTAGTTCATGAGATATATTTGTAAAAAAGTTAAACTTAGCATCAGTTGCTTCTTTTAATTGAGTAACTAATTTTTCTAATTTATTTTTTTGGCTACTAATTTCATCTTTTTGAGCCATTAATTTTCTGCTAATTTTTTTATTCTCTTTAAATAAATAATAAAAAACACTACTAAGTATTAATGCAATAGCTAATGTAATTGAAATTGCAAGAATGATATTGGTTTGATTTTTACTAATTAGTATTTGTTGGTTTATTTTTAATTGGCGACTGTCTATCTCGTTTTGTTGCTCAATGACTTTTCTAGCTTGTTGTTGCAGAATTTTAACGTTTGTGGAATCAATGAGGGTACTCTCAAGAGTATTTTCTTTTTTAAATGGTTTTTTTTCTAAAATATTAATGGCAGTCCTCATTGCCTCCTGACCACCAGTTGGGTATAGGACGGTCGCTTTAAATTGATTACTTGCAACCATATCCATCCCCATTCCTTCTACAGAAAGTCCATCTACCCCTATTATTCTTATTTTGCGCTCAACCCCATTATTTTTACAAATCTGGTAGACATTTTTTGCTATGTAATCACTATGAGCGAAAATGACATCTAAGTCTTTGCTTTTTTTAATGAATGAATCTAGTTTTTTCTCAAAATTTGCCTCATGATCATTGATTTTAGCGATTAATTCGATCCCTTTGTTTTTAGAAATAATGTCTATAAATCCTTTATCTCTATCAATAAAAGGGGAAGCTGTATTTAATCCAGTGATTTCAAGTACTTTCCCCCTTCCTTTAAGTAGGGCAACAGTATATTTTCCTGCATTTTGACCAACCTCATAATTAGAGGCACCAATAAATGCAGTATATTTTTCCGAGTTGATTCTCCTGTCAATAAGTACAATAGGTATTTTTGAATCGTAGGCTTTTTCAAGAATAGCGTTCAAAGGCTGAATTTCATGAGGACTTACAATCAATAAGTCAACTTTTAAATTGATAAGTTCCTGAATTTGTTCCTTTTGTTTTTGGCTATTTGCCTGAGCATCTCTAAAATAAAATGCTATTTCATTGTTAAAAGACACTTCCCTTTGCATTTCTTTTAACATGCTCTCTCTCCAGTTATCTCCTCCTTGAGCTTGTGCAAAGCCTATTTTATATCTTTTATTTACCTCTTTCTTTTTATTGCACCCCAAAATGGCTGTGCTTAGTAAAAGAATAGTCAGAAAGCTGTAAATGTGCTTAGATTTTGGGATTTTCATTGTGCAAAAGGTTAATTCAGTAAGCTTTGAGCAATTTGGCGAAAATTACGGTAAGTGACGTTCAAATTTGTTTATATTTTTTCAAATTTGTTTTATTCTTTAGAATCTCCAATTTCTTACTCCAGAAATTGAATCATTTTTTGAAATAATGATCACAAATATGAAAATTGCAACCAATTTTCTAACTCTCTAATTTCATAAAATAGTGAAAATCAAGTAATTGTATTTAATTACAATTTTAAACACCTTAGTTCCAATTTCTAAAAGGTATAAAAGCCTTCCTGGATAAATTCATAGTCTTATTTCGTATTGCTATGCTTAAGACTAAATTATTTAGATGGTCAGTTGTGGCCTCCCTGGCTGGGTTTATCTTTGGATTTGACACTGTGGTTATTTCAGGTGCGAATATCCCAATTAAAAATCTCTGGAACACCACACCCCTGTTTCATGGTTTTTTTATCATGTCTATGGCATTATGGGGTACATTGTTTGGGTCTATTTTTGGAGGCATCCCTACAGATAGATATGGCAGAAAAAAAGTACTAATAGTATTAGGTATTTTATTTGCAATTTCTGCTATCGGTTCAGCTTTAGCAAATGGGCCATATGTTTTTTCATTTTTTAGATTTATTGGCGGAATTGGAATTGGTGTTTCATCAGTTGTTGCGCCAACCTATATTTCGGAAATATCTACACCAAAAACAAGAGGAAAGCTTGGAGCTTTGTACCAGTTTAATATCGTTTTTGGCATTTTAGCTGCTTTTCTTTCTAATTACTTCTTTCAAGGTGTTGGTGGTGAAAATGATTGGAGATGGATGCTTGGCATTTTAGTCGTTCCATCAGTAATTTTTACTTTCATGGTTTTGGCAATTCCCGAAAGTCCAAGATGGTTAATCACACAAAAGAATAATATTCCTGTTGCAAGCAACATTTTTAAAGAAATGGGGGTTGAAGATGTGCAAAAGGAAGTAGAATTTATTATAAAGGGTAATAAAACAAATAGCTCTGATTTTAAGACTGATTCTTTTTTTATTGTAAAACATAAAAAAGTTATCTGGTTGGCGTTTTTAATCGCATTTTTTAATCAATTGTCTGGTATCAACTTTATTTTATACTATGCCCCAGAGATTCTTTCTCGAATAGGATTAGGGGCTAAAGATTCTCTTTTAAATTCAATCGCAATTGGGGGTATTAATTTGATATTCACTTTTGTAGGTCTATACTTAATAGATATAATAGGAAGAAAAAAACTTCTATTAATTGGCTCAATCGGCTATATCATTAGTTTATCATTGGTGGCAGGCTGTTTTATTTCACATGCTAGTCCCTTTGTTTTAATGACTTTTTTACTGCTATTCATTGCTGCCCATGCTATTGGACAAGGGGCAGTTATATGGGTTTTTATCTCAGAAATATTCCCAAATAGACTAAGGGCAACTGGGCAAGCTTTTGGCGCGAGTGTTCACTGGGTTTTTGCAGCGATCATTACTTTAATCACACCGTTATTTTTAGATGAAAATGAAGGAATGTTTAAAGATAATCCATGGCCCATTTTTGTCTTTTTTGCTTTAATGATGGTTGTACAGCTAATATGGGTCTTATTTAAAATGCCAGAAACCAAAGGTGTTTCACTGGAAGAGATCGAAAATAAATTAATCAAATAATCATTTATAAAAATCACTCAACGATTGCTTACCGATTGCTTAAAATTCCAAATTAAAAATTCAACTATGAAAAAAACCTTTCTTGTTTTGTTTGTTATGCTCATAGCATTTCAGAACGCATTTGCACAGAGACAGTTGACTGGTTCTGTCAAAGATGCAACTACAAATTTGCCCTTAATTGGAGCAAATATCATTATTCAAGGCACAAAAAATGGTGTAACAACAAGTGCTGATGGTAAATTTAGTATTCAACTAACCAAGGATGCTAAAAATATCATTGTAAGTTATGTTGGTTTTGATTCCAAAACAATCTCTGTTAATGGATTGAACCAAATTGACGTACTTCTAACTTCATCCAATGAATTAGAGGAAACAGTGGTAATTGGTTACACATCTCAGCGAAAAAAAGACTTAACAGGTGCTGTATCAGTAGTTGAACTTTCTCCTGTTAAAAATAATAGCTCAGGAAATATCATGCAATCATTACAAGGTAGAGTTGCAGGTTTATATATTGAGAGAGATGGTTCACCAAATGGTTCAAACGGTAGAATCTTAATCAGAGGAGCCAATACATTAGGAAATAACGACCCACTTTATGTTATTGATGGTATTCCAACTACTAGACCAGAAGTGTTTCAGAATTTAAATCCAACAAACATTTCATCAGTACAAATTTTAAAGGATGCATCAGCTGTTTCTATTTATGGTGCTAGAGCATCTAATGGTGTAATTATAGTAACAACAAAAAATGGCGGAAATACAAATAATAAAGTAGAATTTCAATTTAACAGTAGCACTTCTTTTCAGTCAGAAAAAGGCACGAGATTGAAAATGTTGAATACCGTGGATAGAGGTAAGGCATTATGGCAAGCTTCTGTTAACGATAGACAAGATCCAGCTGCTGGATATGGTGAAATTTACAATTTTGATTGGAATAATGATTTCAATAATCCGATTTTAAAAAGTGTAACACCTAAAGCTTTTGTTGGAGGTGATCCAAATACGCCAGTTGGTAATACAGATTGGCAAAGTGTTATGTATAAAACAGGTATTGTTACAAATAATACATTAACAGCCTCTGTTGGTAATAAAAATTCTTCAATTGAATTTAGCTTAGGGCATTTAAAAAATACAGGAATGTTAAAATTCACTGGTTATGAAAGAACGAGTGCAAGTGTAAATGCGGTAACTCGATCTTTTAATGACAAAGCTATTTTTGGTTTCAACTTTAATATGGCTAATTCAAATGAAACTTTAACAGCTAGAGATTTAGGTGGTGCATCTACAACATTTTTAGCAGTTACCTTAGCCCCAACTATTCCAGTTTTTCAAAAAGACGGTAAAACATACGCAGGAGCGTTAGGTGCTGGTTATTCAGATCGTAATAATCCGCTTCACATGCAAGATCTTGCTAAATGGAATAATGCAAATAGATTGAATGCTTTTGGTAATATATATCTTGAAATTCAACCAGTTAAAAATTTATTCCTTAAATCTACTATTGGTGCTGACAATTCATTTTTTAGCAACAAAGTTATTACACCTACTTTTAGTGAAGGTGCATTGAATAGAACAACAAATAGCTTGTCTTTTGATAAAAATCAATATTTAAGTACAACATTTTCAAACACACTTAGATATAACTTTAATTTAAAGAGCGATCATAGTTTTAAAATCTTATTGGGAACTGAGTTAATAAAAACAAACTTAGATTTCAGTTTTGGTAAAAAAGAAGGATATGCGCTACAAAATAAAGACTATTTTACGCTAAGTGCAGGAACAGGTAATACTACATTAACTGGTGGATCTACAGGTCATTCTTTGTTTTCTCAATTTGGTAGAATCGATTACAGTTTTTCAGATAAATATTTAGCGGCGGTAACTGTAAGAAGAGATGGTTCATCTAGATTTGGATCAGATAATAGATATGGTATATTTCCGGCAGTTTCTTTGGGCTGGAGAATCGATAGAGAATCATTTTTAAGCTCAAGTAAGACTGTTTCTGAATTAAAATTAAGAGTTGGTACTGGTAGAGTGGGTAACCAACAAATCGGGGACTTGGCTCGTTTTGGTTTATTTGATACTAGATACGGTACTACAATGGCTCAGTTAGTGGGTGGTTTTTGGGAACAATATATGAATATTGGAACAGCCTATTCATTGTCTGGCGCGAATACAGGTACCCTTCCATCTGGCTTTGTACAAACACAAGCATCTAGTTCTACTTTGAAATGGGAAACAACAGATGAAATAAATGCAGGTTTAGATTTTGCATTTTTGAAGAACTCAATTTTTGGATCTTTTGATTATTTTTCAAGAAGTACTACGGGTATATTAATTACACCTCCAGTAGCATCTGCATTAGGAGAGGGACAATCTAAAGCAGTAAATGGTGCTTCAAAATCAAACACAGGATGGGAATTTGTGATTGGTTATCAAAGTCAACAGAAAGGAGATTTTAAATATAACGTTAGATTAAATTTTTCTCAATTTAGAGATAAGATTACTGAATTACCTGAAAGTGTTCGTCCTGCATATCCAGGAAACTTAGTAAGTACAATTTTAGGACATTCTCAATTTGATATCTTTGGCTTTAAATCAAATGGTTTATTTCAATCTCAAGCTGAAGTTGATGCTGCTCCAAAACAAATTGGTGCTGGACCAGGTCGTATCAGATATGAAGACATCAACAAAGATGGGAAAATTGATGATTTAGATAGAACTTGGATTGGTAGTTCTTTACCAAAACTTGAGTATGGTTTAAGAGTTGATCTTAGTTATAAAAAGTTTGATCTATCCATTTTCGGTTCTGGTGTTGCTGGCAAAACTGGATTTGATGTATATACATTATTTAACAGTTTAATGCGCAGTAGAGAGAATGTAGGACCAGGAGTCTTTAACGCTTGGACAAATACTAATAAAAATACTACTGTCCCTGCTTTGACACTTACAGATAATAATAACGAAGGCAGAGGTTCAGATTATTTCTTTGTAAATGCCTCTTATTTTAAACTAAGAAATGTACAGTTGGGTTACTCATTGAATGGAAATAAAATATTCAATAAAGTAAGAATTTTCGGTATGGCTGAAAATATCTTTTGGATTAAAAGTAAAAAATACACAAGTCCTGATCCTGAAAGAATTGACTTAGATCCAGTACCTATTCCAAGAACCTTTACATTAGGTATTAACGCGTCATTTTAAATACTTTAAAAAAAATACAAATGAAAAATAAATTATTATATACTACATCATTTATTATGCTTTTAATGATAAGTGCTTGTTCAAAAGTATTAGATTATAATCCAAAAGGAGTTTTGTCATCAGCGGACCTTACTTCCACTACTGCGATTGACGGATTGGTGACTTCTGCCTATGCAGCCATAGGAAATGGTGATATGATTGGCCCTATTTATAGTAATTGGGCATACGGAAGTGTAAGATCAGATGATGCCTATAAAGGCGGAGGTGGTACAGGGGATGTAGGAGAAATTGACGCGATGGAAAAGTATAATTTAGTCACACCAAATATGGGTGCTTTTGTTTCAAGAAGCTGGCAAAATTTATATAAATCAATCTCAAGAGCCAATGTTGCATTAAGGGCAGTTAATTCCTTATCAGAAGGACAGTTTCCTAATAAAAAAGTAAGAATTGCAGAATTGAGATTTCTAAGAGCTCATAGTTACTTCACGTTAAAAAGATTATATAAGAATATTCCAATTTTTGACGAAACTGTTGCAGACACTGCTATTTTAAAAACATCAAACACTTTAAGTAATGATGAATCATGGAATAAGATTGCATCTGATTTTCAATACGCAATAGAAAATCTACCAACTAGTCAATCCGAAATTGGCAGAGCAAATAAATATGCTGCACAAGCTTATCTTGCCAAATTAAGATTATACCAAGCCTATGAGCAAGGACCAAATCATCAAGTTACTTCCATTAACAAACAAAGATTACAAGAAGTAGTTGATTTAGCTCAAGCAGTAATTGCTTCTGGTAAATATTCCTTAAGTAGTGATATAGCAAATAATTTTCTTCCTGAAACAGAAAATGGACCAGAATCAATTTTTGCTATTCAATTTACGATAAATGATGGAACAACAGCTGGTCGTTTAAGTTATGAAGATGGATTAAATTATCCACACGGTGCACCTCAGTATGGATGTTGTGGATTTAACGCTGCTAGCCAAAACATGGTGAATGCGTTTACAACTGATGCTAATGGTTTACCAAACTTTGATACTTTTAATAACAGCATTGCAAATTTAAATACTGCTACAGTAGATGTTAGAATTGACCATACTGTTGGTATTGACGGACATCCTTATAAGTATGATAATACAAAACCTTTCAGCAATAGTTGGGTTAGAGACGCTGGTGTTTATGGCAATTTCCATACTATGCGTAACCAACAATTAGCTAGTAGTGCTTCTTATTTTAAGCTTGGGCCATTTATGGGTACGGCTAAAAATTATGATGTTTTACGTTATGACGATTTATTACTTATTCAAGCTGAAGCTTATATTCAGTTAGGTCAGCAGGATAAAGCACTTCCAATTATCAATCAAATTAGAACTAGAGCTGCCAACAGTACGAATAGATTAAAGAAATTAGATGGAAGTTTCCCGTCTAATTATAATCTTAAAAATTATCCTGCTACAAATTGGACTGCCGCGTATGCACTTAAGGCATTACAATGGGAACGTCGACTTGAATTTGCTACTGAAGGAGAAAGATTTTTCGATTTAGTAAGATGGGGTATTGCTGAAAAAGTATTAAATGATTATTTAAACATAGAGAAAGTAAGAAGAACATTTTTATCTACTGCTAAATTTACTGCAGGTAGAGATGAGTATTTACCTATTCCACAATCTGAAATTACTTTTACGAACGGACTTTACAAACAAAATCCAGGATATTAGGAAGTTTATTGATTTAATAAGCACAAATCATTTGAAATAGGTAAAAATAAGGGGAGGTAACACTCTCCTTATTTGTTCATTTAAACTAAACATTATGCATTTTTTTAAATATATATTAAGTCTTAATTTATTATTTTTTTATCATGATTCTATAGCACAAAAAAATAGTCTTATAAATAATGAAAAATATAGACCGCAAATTCACTTTACACCTGAAAAAAATTGGGTGAATGATCCGAATGGTATGGTATTTTATAAAGGCACCTATCATTTATTTTTCCAACATAGTCCAGATACGACAGTTTGGAGTAATATGAGCTGGGGACATGCTACTAGTAAAGACTTAGTACATTGGGATAGAAAGCCAATCGCAATTTATCCAGATAGTCTAGGATTGATTTTCTCTGGTAGTGCTGTCGTTGATAAAAACAACACATCAGGATTGGGGAAAAATGGCATTATTCCATTAGTGGCCATGTATACCAGCCATGATATGGTTAAAGAAAAAGCTGGTGCGATAGATGTTGAAACTCAAAGTCTTTCTTATAGTTTAGATGAAGGGAAAACTTGGGTTAAATATGAAAATAACCCTGTCTTAAAGAACCCTGGCGTAAGAGATTTTAGGGATCCAAAAATCATTTGGCATGAATCTTCAAAAAAATGGATCGCCGCAATTGCAGCGCAGGATCAGATTTCATTTTATGCTTCATCGAATTTACTGGATTGGGTAAAGTTGAGTGATTTTGGTAAAAATGAAGGTGCTCACGGCGGAGTATGGGAATGTCCAGATTTGTTTCCTATGGAATATAACAATAAAACTTATTGGGTATTATTAGTTAATCTAAATCCAGGCGGTCCGAATAAAGGATCAGCAACTCAGTATTTTATTGGTGATTTTGATGGAAAAGAATTTAAGACTAATTCTAAGTTAACAAAGTGGGCAGATTATGGACCTGATGAATATGCTGGTGTAACTTGGAGTAATACAAATAAAAGAAAAATATTTATTGGTTGGATGAGTAACTGGCAGTATGCTAATGTCGTTCCAACTGAAAAGTTCAGAAATGCATTCACTTTACCTAGAGAATTGGGTTTAACAAAAGTTGAAGATGAGTTATATCTAACGAGTATGCCAATAAATGAGTTGAAGTCTATAGAAAAACCTTCTAAAATTTTACAAGATATTTTGGTAAATGATAGTTTAGACTTAACAACACTAATTGAAAAAATTAGCACCCCAAGTAAGTTTGAATTTAAAATTAATAATCAACAAAGCTATGCGATTGAATTTTCAAACACCTTAAATGAAAAAGTAATTATCGGATATGACAAGGAAAAAAATATTTTTTTCTTAGATAGAACTAAATCTGGAATAACAAACTTTGAAAAAGATTTTGCAAGAATCAACATCGCGCCAAGGTTAGTAAATAATGAAGAAGTTAGTATGACAATATTTATTGATAAGTCATCATTTGAACTGTTTGCTGATAATGGTTTATCATTACTAACTAGCGTGATCTTCCCTAATGAAGATTTTACAAAAATAAAGCTAACATCGTCTAAAAATATATTAATAAACAATATGATATACACTCCACTACATTCAATATGGTAAAATTAGTTTCAGTTAGTATAAAAAATAAGCCTCAATTACGAGGCTTATTTTTTATATACCTCTGCGTGAGGAAAACACCCCCTGAATTCGGTTAAAATCGGTTGATTTCGGTTTTGTGAAAACATAACTAATTACAAATCAACGCTTTCATTTTCTTGAAAAATCTTCATAACCCTGAGGTCTCGGGTTCAAATCCCGATCTCGCTACAAAGCCTCTCAACAAAGTTGAGAGGCTTTTTTAATGCGAACAGCGTCAAGAGCTCGCTCTTGTAAGCATGTGAGCATTAAAAAAGCCAAACAGCAAACGAAGTTTGTTGTTTGCAAGGCTTTGGGTAAGGCAACAATTCATGGGATGACAATGCGTAGCATTGGCAATCCCGAAATCTGTATATACTTGATTTGAAATTTATTTCCCCACTCTATTTTGCAAACTTTGAGGGTATCTTGCTCCTTGAATAGTGATTTTTGTAGCAGCGTTTTCAATGTTCGCCAAATCTTCCTTGCTTAATTGAATTGAAGCTCCGCCTAAATTTTCAATTAGTCTATGTTCTTTAGTAGTACCTGGAATAGGTACTATCCAAGGTTTTTGTGCTAATAACCATGCCAATGCAATTTGAGAAGGTGTTGCATTTTTTTCTGTAGCAATTTGTTTTACAAAATCAACAAATACTTGATTAGCTTTTCTGTTGTCTTCAGTAAATCTTGGCACTACATTTCTAAAATCTGTAGGATCAAATTGAGTACTAGCATTGATGGCGCCAGTTAAAAAACCTTTACCTAGTGGACTAAAAGGAACAAATCCAATGCCTAGTTCTTCTAAAGTTGGTAAAATTTCTTGCTCAGGTTCTCTCCACCATAAAGAATATTCACTTTGTAAGGCAGTTAAAGGTTGAACAGCATGTGCGCGACGAATAGTTGCGGCCCCAGCTTCAGACATACCAAAATGTTTTACTTTACCTTCTTGTATTAAATCTTTCACTGCACCGGCAACCTCTTCAATGGGTACATTCGGATCAACGCGATGTTGATAGTATAAATCAATTACATCTGTTTTTAATCTTTTTAATGCTGCTTCTGCAACAGCACGAATATTTTCAGGACGGCTATCCATTCCCTTATTTACATCCCCACCCACAAAGCCAAATTTTGTAGCAATCACTATTTCTTTTCTAAACGGGGCCAATGCTTCGCCCAATAATTCTTCATTCACAAAGGGGCCATATGCTTCAGCACTATCAAAGAAAGTTACCCCTAATTCAAAAGCTTTGTGAATTAATTGAATAGCTTCTTTTTTGTCTGTAGGTTTCCCATATCCATAACTCAATCCCATACAGCCTAATCCTAAAGCAGATACTTCTAAACCTGATTTTCCTAAAATTCTTTTTTGCATAAAACAGATTAATTTAAATTCATGAATTCTTTTGGGGTAGATCCAACTTGTTGCTTAAAGAACCTCGTAAAGTGTTGAGGGTATTTAAATCCAAGCTCATTGGCAATTTGATTCACAGATTTGTTAGACTCGTATAATTTTATTTTAGCCACTTCTATAATCTTATTATGAATATATTCTTGAGCAGTTTTTCCCGTTGATTTTTTGATAAGGTCTCCGAAATAATTAGATGACAAATTCAATTCACTTGCACAAGCAGCAACAGATGGAAGACCAATTTGATTTGGTTTTTCAGATTCGAAATAATCATTCAAGAATAGTTCAAATTTTTCTAGAATACCCTTATTTACATTTTCTCTTGTAATAAATTGTCTATCATAAAAGCGTTGACAATAATCCAAGAAGAGTTCAATATTTGCAACAATTAATTTCTTACTGTGTTTGTCAATGGGCTGCTTTAATTCAAATTCAATTTTTGAAAAGCAATCAAGTATAAGTTGTCGTTCATCATCTGACAAGTGAAGCGCTTCGTTTGATTCGTAATCAAAAAACTTATAATTACGAATATTTTTATCTAATGATGTTCCTAATAAAATATCCGAATGAAATACAAGTCCATGACCCATTGGTTGGTATGGTTCAGTAGGCTTTTCCATAGTCATTACTTGTCCTGGAGCAAAAAAAGCAAGTGTTCCAGCCTGGTAATCGTAATAATGACGACCATATTTCATGTCCCCACATTTCACATCTTTTAAATAGATGCAATACAAACCATATTGAAATTTTACAGTTGACACATTTCCCCAATCTCTCATTGAAGCGTTTGAGAAGTCTATAACAGTCACTAAGGGATTCAATGTTTTAGTATTTGAATCTGAATTGTATTGACTAATATCATTAATCGGATATAATCTTTCCATCTTGTTTACTTTCAAAACAAAAATACCCTTTCTTTCCTCAAGATATTTAGGCCCATGTATTTATAGGTAAAAATGGTAGAAAATTCGGTAATTTATATAAAGATTTAGCCCTTTTACCAGGTAGCTTTGTTAAACAAAATGGGCCATTCATCAAATTGTTCAGAAATGGTGAATTTTTACCCAAATAAATGGGTTAATTTTAAAGGGAAATGAAATTGCTTCATTCAAGTATAAAAACTGCTATATGTCAAAATTTAATTTAAAAGTAAACGGTAAAAATCACGAGGTGGATGTAGATCCAACTACCCCAGTATTGTGGGTATTAAGAGATCATTTAAATCTAATCGGTACTAAATATGGATGTGGAGTTGGTTCTTGTGGCGCATGTACAATCCATTTAAATGGCCGTGCTTTAAAATCATGTCAATTGCCTGTATCAGCAGTGGGTACTCAACCTATCACAACTATTGAAGGAGTTGTTGCTGAAGTAGGTGAAATGCATCCTGTACAAAAAGCATGGTTAGAATTAGATGTTGCACAATGCGGTTATTGTCAAACTGGACAAATAATGGCAGCGGTTTCATTATTAAAAACAAAACCCCACCCAACAGAGGAAGAAATTGAGTCAGCAATGAGTGGAAATATTTGTCGTTGTGGAACTTATGTAAGAATCAAAGCAGCTATTCAACAAGCAGCAAAATCATCAACCAAATAAAATTGTAAAAAATGGAAAAGTCAACAAACCAACAAAGCAGACGCTCATTCCTGAAAGTTACATCTTTAACTGGTGGCGGAATGATGATTGGATTTAGCTGGTTAGCTAATTTAGTACCTAATGAAGCATTAGCAACAGCTGCGAATGCCAATGATTGGGTAGAGCTTACTGGATTTATTAAAATTACACCTGACAATCAAGTAAAAATATTTAACCCTAACCCAGAATTTGGAACCAATGTAATGACATCATTACCAATGATGGTGAATGAAGAATTACAAGCAGATTGGTCTAAAGTAATCGTGGAAATGGGTGATTACGATACACCAAGATTCAAGAGTCAATTTACTGGAGGTAGTAGAGGTATGGCACAAGGTTGGAAGCCATTAAGAACTGCTGGTGCAACTGCAAGAATGATGTTAATGCAAGCTGCAGCTAATGAATGGAATGTACCTGTAGCAGAATTAACAGTTGCTAATGGGGTGGTATCACATAAAGCATCTAATAGATCTGCTAATTTTGGAGCATTAGCAACAGCCGCTTCAAAATTAACTGCACCCACTAATGTAGAATTAAAAAAGAATTCAGCTTTTTCTTTAATTGGTACACCACAAAAAAATAAAGTGGGTAAAGATATTGTTGCTGGGCATTCTTTATTTACGATGGATTATAAGCATGAGGGAATGTTAATTGCCATGGCAATACATCCACCAGCATTTGGTATGACTTTAAAATCTTTTGATGCAACAGAAGCATTAAAAATGCCAGGTATTAAAAGCGTATTTGATATTCAAGTTTATAAAGATGGTTACAAAAGAGCCGGATTTGATACAAGAGCATTCAATAAATTAGTAGTAGTGGTAGGTAATTCTACATGGGAAGTAATGAATGCAAGAAAAAAAGTGAATGTACAATGGATACCCACTGAAACCACTAAAGAAATTGTTGCAGCATGGGGCGGACAAAGAGAAGAAATTGTACCTGCTGGTTTAGAAAGTACAGATGAGCATATGAAGCAAATGTATGCGATGCAACAAAAGCCTGCTAAATTGTTAAGAAAAGATGGAGATCCTGAGACTGCTTTTTCAAAAGCTGCTAAAGTGATTGAAAGAACTTATTCTGCGCCTTTCTTATCACACAATCCAATGGAGCCAATTAGTTGTTTCGCGCATATCACTGATGAGAAAGCTTATTTTGTTGCACCAATTCAGATTCCTGAAATGATGAAGCAAAATATAGTAAGCAATTTGGGTATTCCTGGTGATAAGATAGAAATGAAATTAACTAGAATGGGTGGTGGTTTTGGAAGAAGAGCATATGGACACTATATTGTTGAAGCTGGATTGATTTCACAAAAAATAAAAGCGCCAGTAAAATTAATTTACACAAGAGAAGACGATATGACCAATGGTATTTATCGTCCAACTTATATGGTTACTTATAAAGCTGCAATAGACTCAAATAATAATGTAACAGCTATCTCTATCAAAGGGGGTGGTATACCAGAAGGAGCAGTGCATGAGAATCGTTTCCCTGCAGGAGCTTTTGAAAACTATATTGCAGAAGGATGGGAAATTCCTTCTAATATTACGATTGGTGCATTTAGAGCACCAGGTTCTAACTTTATAGCTTCAGCAGAACAAAGTTTCTTGGATGAGTTAGCTGAAACTATTGGTAAAGATCCTCTTGATTATCGCTTAGAGTTATTAAGAAAAGCAAAAGCAAATCCGGTAGGTAAGAGAAATGATTATGATGCAGATAGATACATTGCTGTTTTGGAATTGGTAAAAGAAAAATCTAATTGGGCTGCAAGACCTAAAAATGCCAGAAGAGGTGTGGCAGCTTATTTCTGTCATAGTTCTTATGCTGCACATGTGGTTGATGTGACTATGAAAGATGGCCAACCAGTAATCGATAAAGTTATATCAGCTATTGATTGTGGCGTTATAGTGAATCCAGAGGGTGCTGTAAATATGGTGGAAGGTGCTGTAGTAGACGGTATTGGTAATGCCTTATATGGTGGTATGAGAATTGAAAAAGGTGTTCCAATGCAAAAGAATTTAAATCAGTACAGAATTATCAGACATAAGGAAGCTCCTAAAAAAATTGAAGTACATTTTGTTCAAAATAATTTTGATCCAACAGGTTTGGGAGAACCTCCATTCCCACCAGTATTTGGCGCATTAGCAAATGCATTGTATAAAGCAACGGGAAAGCGTTTATACAATCAGCCTTATTTGAACGAATTAAATAAAAGCTAAAAATTTAAATCTTTAACTCATTAAAAAAGATTGCTTAGGCAGTCTTTTTTAATTAATATTCAAATCAATTAAAATGAAAAAAGCAATACTTTTTATTTCACTAGGAATGATGGCCTTAGCAAGTCAATCTTTTATACAAGCTAATTCATCTAGTTTGTCAAATGGAAAAAATGTATATGAGACTTATTGTATGTCTTGTCATATGGACAATGGTGCAGGTGTGCCTGGTGCATTCCCTTCATTAGCTAAAACCGGTAATTTGGCGGATAAAAATAGATTAGTTAAAATTATATTACAAGGTGTTCGTGGTCCAATTAATGTAAAAGGAACAAAATATGATGGAGAAATGGCTAGTATTAGTTTATCTGATAAAGAAACAGCTGATGTAATCAATTATATTCGAAATTCTTGGGGCAATAAAGCGCCTATGATTACTGTTGCAGAAGTAGCGGCTGCTAAAAAAGCAGTAGTAAAAGGGTATCAAGCCTATTAAACATTCAATAAATGAAAGAACTGGTTGAAATAATTCGTGCCTACGACCAAGCCAAAAAAAATGCAATGCAAACAGTTTTGGCTACAGTTGTTCATGTAGATGGCTCGTCTTATAGAAGACCAGGTGCAAGAATGTTGGTTCTGGAATCCGGTTTAATGATTGGCGCAATAAGTGGTGGATGTTTGGAAGGTGATGCGCTAAAAAAAGCTTTATTAACTTTTACAGATCGAACTACAAGGTTAATTACTTATGATACTAGCAATGAAGATGATGCTACTGTAGGAATACAACTAGGATGTGAAGGTATAATACAAGTTTTATTTGAATATATAAACCATAGCCAAGAAAACAATCCTATTGAACTTTTAAGAAAAGCTTGTAACAATAGACAAAAAGCAGTAATTGTTACTTTATTTGATGTACAAGACAAAAAAAATCCTTTAATGGGAACTGCTTGTTTATTGGACGAACAAGAACATTTTGAATCTAATGTAGTAGCAGAAATCAACAAAAGTATTTTAGTTGATGCTCGACAAGTGTTAACAAATGCAAGTGCACATTTTAGTCAGTATAAAATAGGAGAAAAATCCATCCAGGCATTTTTTGATTATATACAACCACCTATTTCTATTGTAATAGTTGGTGCTGGCAATGATGCTATTCCTTTGTCACAAATGGCGGATTTGTTAGGATGGGAAGTGAAAGTAGTAGATGGAAGGAATACACATGCTAAACAAGATAGATTTATTAGTGCTTGTCAGGTGTTGGTGAGTAAACCAGAAAAAGTGTTAGAGCAAATAAAAATAGACAATCGTACTTGTTTTGTTTTAATGACCCATAATTATCAATACGATTTACAAATGCTTAAAGCTTTATTGCCTTTGGATCTTCCTTATATTGGGATATTAGGTCCCAAAAAGAAATTAGAAAAGGTATTAAATGAATTAGCAGAACAAGGATATGTTCCTACAGAAGCGCAATTAGCAAATGTATATGGCCCCACTGGATTAGATATAGGGGCTGAAACAGCAGAAGAAATTGCAAGTAGTATTATTGCTGAAATACAATCTGTATTAAATAAAAAAGAAGGTATTCAACTAAGAAATAAAAACACACCTATTCATCAATAATGGATACTGTGCATCAATATAAAATTGACAACTGCGCTGTAGTGATTATTGCTGCAGGAGAAAGCAAGCGTTTAGGTTCTCCAAAACAGTTATTATTATTGGATAAGGATTCCATGTTGAATAGGTTGATTAAAATGGTGCAAAAAGCAGTAGATTTTCCTATCTATTTAGTTTTAGGGGCTAATGCGGAAAAAATAAAAGCACAACTGCCTAATGTAAGCTTGAATATTGTTGAAAATACTGAATGGCAGGAAGGGATGGGAAGCTCCATTCGATTGGGTGTGCAAGCAGTGGCAAGTAGTGCGAATAAACACGACGGAGTATTAATACTAGTTTGTGATCAACCTTATTTGTCTGAATCGTCAATAAAAGACTTGATTGCACTTCAAGCAATTAATAATACAGCTATTGCTGCATCATTTTATGCAAATATTGCTGGAACGCCTGCATTGTTTCATCAATCTGTTTTTTCAGATTTATTGGCATTAAAAGGAGATCAAGGAGCAAAAAGAATAATACAAGAAAGAGACCAAGAACTTGCTAAATTGCAGTTCGAAAAGGGTGTATTAGATATTGATACACCAGAAGATTATCAACAATTACTGAAAGAGGCGAGCAAGCAATGATAAAAGACAAATTTAATAGAGTACACGATTATTTAAGAATCTCCTTAACAGATAACTGCAATCTAAGATGCTTTTACTGCATGCCTGAAGAAGATTATCATTTTACACCTTCAAGTAAATTAATGCAGGCTGAAGAAATTGAAACAATAGCTGCAGTTTTTGTTAGAGAGGGAGTAAATAAAATTAGATTAACTGGTGGTGAGCCCTTGGTTAGAAAAGACTTTGCTAATATTTTAAAAAGATTGTCTACTCTTGGTGTCCAATTAACCATGACTACCAATGCAACAAGGTTACATGAATTTGTAGATGATATAAAAAATGCTGGAATTCAATCCTTAAATATTAGCTTGGATACATTGCAAAAAGACAGATTTATTTTAATGACCAAGCGTGACCAGCATGAACAAGTAATGCGTAATATTCAGTTAATGTTAGATAATGGCATTGGGGTTAAAGTGAATGTTGTGGCAATGAAAGGTGTTAATGATGAAGAGATCAATGATTTTGTTAGATGGACTAAAGACACACCTATTCATATAAGATTTATAGAATTTATGCCATTTGATGGCAACCAATGGAATAGAGATAAGGTAATTACACTGCAAGAAATTTTAGGTAAAGTATCAACTGAATTTAATTTTTCTACATTAGATAGAAATGCACATGAAACTGCTAAGAATTATCAAGTAGATGGACACAAAGGAACATTTGCTGTAATTAGTACAATGAGTGCACCATTTTGCGGTGATTGTAATAGAATGCGATTAACGGCTGATGGCAAAATGAAGAATTGTTTATTCTCTACCTCTGAAACAGATATATTAACAGCTTTGAGAAATGGAGAAGATATAACGCCTTTAATTCATCAAAATATTGCCACTAAAAAAGAAGCACTAGGTGGTCAGTTCACTACAGATTTAGAAAAAATTGAAGCAAATGATTTGCAAAATAGAACTATGATAAGTATTGGAGGATAAATTATATTGAAGAAATGAAAATTAAGAGAATATTTATATTGTTTTTTTTAAATTTCAATATTTTAGCAAGTGCACAATCTAAAATTTTTAAAAACAAAAATTTTACAGACTCAATACAGATAACTAATTTAAAACAAGTTGTGGTATTAGCTTCCAAAACACCACAAATATTATTACAATCTCCAATTAGTATTCAAAAGCTGAATCGATGGGCAATTTCACAAAGCGCATCTCCTTCTTTTTTTGATGCAATTGAAAATATACAAGGAGTACAAATGTTAACCCCGAGCTTAGGATTTAAGGTTATTAATACAAGAGGTTTTGCAAATACTACCAATGTTAGATTTACACAAATGGTAGATGGCATGGATATTCAATCACCACATATTGGTGCCCCTATTGGGAATGCTTTAGGCCCCTCGGATGTAGACTTGAAAGATATTGAAATTATTCCAGGAGTGGCATCAACTCTATTTGGTGTTAATTCAACAAATGGCTTAGCAAATTTTGCTACGCTATCGCCATTTGATAAAACCGGATTGAGTGTGCAGCAAAAAAATGGGTTCAATCATTTCAATGATAGTAATAGTTCAGTTAAACCTTTTTCTGAAACCAATATCAGATTTGCCGCTAAGATGAATGAACGGTTTGGTTATAAAATTAATTTAGGATTTAACAAAGGTTTTGACTGGATAGCAGATAATAGAACTGAACTTAATTCTAATGCTAATAGTAGTACTAATTTGCTAGGTAGCAATAATCCTGCACAAGACCAGGTGAATGTTTATGGAAATGAGTCGTCCAATAGAAAAACAATCATATTGCAAGGAAAATCTTATGTTGTTGCTAGAACAGGTTATGCAGAAAAGCAGATAGCTGATTATAATTTGTTAAATACAAAAGGAAATATTGGATTGTATTATAAGTTTAAGAAAGATGCTATGCTAACTTATACTTTTCATTTTTCTTTGTTGAATAATGTTTATCAAAGGTCCAATAGATTTGTTCTAAATAATTATTATCTACAACAACAAGCATTACAATATCAATCAAAAATTCTAAGTGCTAAAATATATACCAACAACGAAGTTTCAGGAAATTCATATAATTTAAGGTCGATGGCTGAAAACATTGAAAGATCTTTTAAGTCTGATGTAAATTGGTATAGTGATTATTCATTTGCTTTTAATAAGGCAATCATTGGAGGTGCTGATTTAGCAAGTGCGCATAAAATAGCAAGAATTACTTCAGATGCAGGCCGTCCAATTCCCGGAACAACCGCTTTTGAAGATATGAAAGCTAAATTGCAGCAAATTAATAATTGGGATTCAGGAGCAGCCTTAAAGATTGTTGCAAGATTAATTCATGCTGAAGCACAAATAGATATTGCTGAAGCTTTGTTAAAAGCATTAAATGACAAAGGTTTATCTTCTTTTATAGGCTTTGATAATAGAACTTACATAATTTCTCCAGATGGAAATTATTTTATCAATCCAATAAAAGGTAAAACAATTAATGATATTAATTATTCAAAAACTGGTGCCTATTTGTCTCTTGGGCAATCTTTATTGAGTAATAAATTACAATTGAGCGGTGCAATCAGGGTAGATAAAAATGATTATTTTGACTTAAAATCAAGCTCTAGATTTGCTGTGGTTCTTGCTCCAATCTCTAATCAAAGCTTTAGAATTTCAATTTCTGATGGGTATCGATATCCAAGTATATTTGAGGCTTATTCAAACATTAATAGTGGAGGTGTTAAAAGAATTGGAGGTCTGCCAATTATGTCATCTGGTGTATATGAAAACGCATGGCTTGTAAAATCTATATCTGCCTTTCAAGCAAGTGTGCTAAATGATATAAATAAAAATGGACTAACTAAATCACAAGCTATTTTAAAGGAAAAAAATCTGTTGATAAAAAATACTTATGGATATATTAAACCAGAATATATAAGGTCTTTAGAGTTAGGGTATAGAGCAACATTTTTTCACGATCATTTAGTAATTGATTTTGATGGATATTATAATAATTATCGAGATTTTATTGCACAAACAAATGTAAATGTTCCAAAGACTGCCAATATTGATTCAATTCCATTCGCATTGATCGATAAAACACAGTCTAGCCAATATCGTATCTGGACCAATTCAAAATCAATTGTATATAATTACGGTTTTTCAGGTGGAATAAATATCAAGTCAAATAACGGTTGGAGTTCAAGATTTAATATATCATATTCGCAATTAGAAAAAAAAATGAATGATGATGCTATAGAGGATGGCTTTAATACTCCTAGTTGGATTTATAATATTAATCTTTATAAAACAAATTTTATTAAAAATATAAATGTTGGAATTTCATATAAATGGCAATCTTCATACTATACTCAAACTTTTCTAGTGAATGGAATTACGCCAGCATATGGGTCATTAGATGCTAATATTAGTAAATCTATTCCAGATTTTAAATTGAATATTAAATTAGGGGCTACAAATTTTCTGAATAATTATTACTATTCATATTTAGGTGGGCCTAGTATTGGAGGAATGTATTATCTTTCAATTACTTATTAAATTTATAAAATGGTTAGCGTAACTGAAGCAAAAACAATTATTAGGAAACATATCTCATCACTTGATTCAATTATATTGAATTTAGATGAAGCAATGGGTTATGCCATAAATGACGATATTATTTCTCCAATAAATGTTCCTTCCTTTATTCAATCTTCTATGGATGGTTATGCTTTTGCGTTGGATGATTTAAAAAGTACGCCATCGTTGACAATTACAGATACTATCCAAGCAGGTGATGCTTCTTCAAATAAAATCCGGAAAAATCAAGCCGTAAGAATATTTACTGGAGCACCATTACCAGAAGGGGCAGATACGGTATTAATGCAAGAGAAAGCAAAAATAGAGGGAGGCCAGCTATTTGTATTAGATGAAAAACTGCAAAAAGGAACTAATGCAAGAAGTATTGGCGCAGATATACAAGAAGGTGCAATTGTGGTAAAGAAGGGAGCCATATTAACACCAGGTGCAATTGGCTTATTGGCTAGCTTGGGTATTACTCAAGTGTCGGTTGTAAGAAAACCTACTATCAATATTATCTTAACTGGTAATGAATTACAGGATATAGGCAAACAATTGTCTCCTGGTCAAATTTATGAATCCAACTCTCATTCTTTAAAGGCGGGATTAAGTAAGGTAGGAATCAAAGAGATTAATTTCTTAAAAGTTGCTGACAACTTAGAGTCAGTTACAGTAGCTATTAATGAATCGCTTAACAAATTTGATTTAACAATTTTGACAGGAGGCATTAGTGTGGGTGATTATGATTTTGTTTTAGAAGCTTGTCAAAAAAATAATGTTGAACAACTTTTTCATAAAGTAAAGCAGAAGCCCGGTAAGCCACTATATATTGGGAAAAAAGAAGCAAAAATTGTTTGTGCTTTACCTGGTAATCCGGCATCTGTTTTATCTTGTTTTTATCAATACATAAGTATTGTATTGGATAAGTTATCAAATACATCAGTAGAAATGAAAACAGTTAAAGCCAGCTTAACCAATACTTATGCAAAACCTATTGGATTAACTCATTTCTTAAAAGGTTTGTATAATCATGTCACCAATGAAGTTACTATATTAGAAGGGCAGGAATCTTTTAAGATGAGTGCATTTGCCATTGCTAATTGTTTTGTGGAGCTTCCAGAAGACTTATTAGAAATTCGTTCAAATGAATTCGTAAAAGTACATTTGTTTTAACCCTCAATTTTTATAATGAGCATCAGTTTTTTTATATTATTATTTATCGTAGCATTATTATACGCTTCAGTAGGACATGGAGGAGCAAGTGGTTATTTGGCATTGATGGCTATCTATGGATTTGCTCCTGATATTATGAAGCCTTCAGCTTTAGTATTAAACTTATTCGTATCTCTTACTTCTTTTATCATGTTTTACAAAGGCGGTCATTTTAAATGGAAATTATTTTTACCTTTTGCATTGGCATCCATACCATTTTCTTTTTTAGGAGGCACTTTAAGTCTTGATGCAGTTATTTATAAAAAAGTATTAGGAGTACTGTTATTATTACCTGTGATTCGTTTTTTCTTTTATCCAAATACTGAAGAAGCTAGCTTAAAATCCAATAATTTTATATTGTCTTTAATGATTGGCGCTATTATAGGATTCTTATCAGGATTAATTGGCATAGGTGGCGGTATTATTTTATCTCCTGTATTATTGTTATTAAACTGGACCAATCAAAAACAAACTGCTGCCATTAGTGCTTTATTTATATTGGTGAATTCTATAGCAGGACTAATTGGGCAAATTTCCAAAGGAATTCATATCGACACTACAGTATATACATTCGCAGCTATCGCTTTTGTGGGTGGTTTAGTGGGAGCTTGGTTGGGTTCTTTGAAATTCAATCAAAATATCCTAAAATATACTTTAGCAATAGTTTTATTAATGGCATCAGTTAAACTAATTTTAACCTAATATTTAATAATGACTATCGAAGTGCAATTTTTTGGACAATTAGTAGACAAAACTGGGAAGTCTTCAATTCAATTAGAATACATTTCAAGTATGGTTCAGTTGAAAGAAAAATTGTTTACTTTATTTCCTTTATTAAAGGAATCTAAATTTGTAATTGCAATTAACAATAAAATGGCTGTCGAGAATGCTAATATTCCAGAACATGCAAAAATTGCTTTAATGCCACCCTTTTCTGGAGGATAAATATGGAAAAGTCTAAAGAATACATATTAAGGTATCAAAGGCAAATCACCTTAAATGGTTTTGGAATAGTTGCGCAAGAAAAGCTAACTAATGCCAAAGTCTTAGTGGTGGGTGCCGGAGGATTAGGATGTCCTATCTTGCAATATATAGTTGCGGCAGGTGTAGGTGAAGTGGGTATTGTGGATAATGATGAAGTGGCTCTTTCCAATTTGAATAGACAAATTTTATTTGGTCAAGAAGATATTGGAAAAGATAAAGCCATCATTGCTGCACAGAAATTAGCTGAGCAAAATTATTTAGTTAAGTTAAATGCTTTTCAACAAAATTGTGATCAGGCTTTTGCTTTGGAACAATTCCCTCAGTATGATATTATAGTGGATGCTACAGATAATTTTGCTACTAGGTATTTAATTAATGATGCTTGTGTATTATTGAAAAAACCATTGGTATTTGGTGCAGTATCTCAATTTGAAGGGCAGGTTGCGGTGTTTAATGTAAACAAAGAAGGACACTCATTAAATTATAGGGATCTATTTCCAGTACCACCTAAAAACAATGAAGTGTTAAGCTGTGCAGAGGGAGGTGTATTGGGGGTATTGCCTGGAATCATTGGAATGATGCAAGCAATGGAAGTGATTAAATTAATTACAGGAATTGGGGAAGTCTTAGCAAATGAATTGTTAACTTACAATGCTTTGAGTCAGGAAATCTATAAAATGCAAATAGTACAACATTCGGATAGTGAAAAAAATATGCCGACTACATTGGATGCATTTAACAGTTTAAATTATCAATGGTTATGCAGTTAAAGAATATTTTTATGGAAGGGGCCATACCTCCAAGCTTTATTGCTGATAGTATTGCCAAGCATTCTTCTAAGACAGGCATTGGGGGGCATAACATTTTTCTAGGTCAGGTTAGGGCAGATGATATAGAGGGTAAAAAAGTATCTGCCATTGAGTATACAAGTAATATAGAAATGGCTTTGGAAAAAATGCATGAAATTAGAGAGTCAATTTTTGCGAAATATGAGATTACTTGCATGCATGTGCATCATAGTTTGGGAAAGGTAAATGCCGGTGAATTATGTTTATTTGTATTTACTTCTTCTAAGCATAGAAAAGTTGCCATAGATGCTTGTACAGAATGTGTAGAAAGAATAAAAGCAGAATTGCCTATTTGGGGGAAAGAGTTTTTTGAAGGAGAAGGGTATCAATGGAAAGTAAATAGTTAAAATTATTAATTTTTATCATGGTTAACATCACACATAAATCTTCGACATTAAGAATTGCTGTTGCAACAGGCATTGTGAAAGTTTCACATCAAAATACTATAAATGCAATACAAAATAAATTAGTGCCTAAAGGAGATGTATTTGAATTTAGCAGAGCTGCTGGATTGTTAGCATGTAAAAAAACTCATGAAGTAGTTCCTGATTGTCATCCCTTGCCAATTGAATTTACTTCAATAAATCATGATATTAATGGATTAGAAATTAAAATTACTGTAGAAGTACATACAGTATATAAAACAGGAGTAGAAGTGGAGGCTATGCATGGTGTAATGATTACAGCTTTAACAATGTATGACATGTTGAAGCCAATTGACAAGCATATAGATATTTTAAATATACAATTAGAAGAAAAAAAAGGTGGAAAAACTGATATTAAATACGCATATCCTGAAACTTTAAAAGTGGCTGTAATTACTTGTAGTGATAGTATTCAAAATGGTATAGGAGAAGATAAGAGCGGTTCAATTATTGTAGAACATTTAGAAAAACATCATTTATTCGTTACCAATAAAAAAATAATTGCTGATGATTTTGATACTATTCAAACTAAAGCAAAAAATTTAGTGAAAGAAGGATATCAATTAATCATATTTACTGGCGGTACAGGACTTTCTTCAAGAGATGTAACTCCAGATGCAATAAGACCCTTAATTGAAAGAGAAGTGCCAGGTGTAATGGAAGCTGCAAGAAATTACGGACAACAAAGAACACCTTATGCAATGCTTTCAAGAGGTATTGCAGGTTTTGTTGGAGATAGTTTGATTATTACACTTCCTGGTTCACCTAAAGGCGCAGAAGAAAGCATGAATGCCATTTTCCCATATATCTTACATGTATTCAGGGTCAAAGAAGGGGTGAAACATTAAATTTATTGCGTGAGGAATACCTCACACAAAATGTCCTGTTTTATCTTTTCAAGCAATAGTGAACATTTTAGATATTGGTAATCAATAGGGTATAGTAATATAGATAGATTCATAACCCTGAGGTCTCGGGTTCAAATCCCGATCTCGCTACAAACCCTCTCAACAAAGTTGAGAGGCTTTGGGTAAGGTCAACTATTTGGGATGCCGACGAACGAAGTGAGTCGACAATCTTAAAAGCTGAATTGTTTGTGAATTGTTAGTTTGGAATTTTAATATCTACTAAATATAATGTTGAATTAAAAAAACTGAAATCCCTGCAAAAAAACCAATTAGTGCAATCCAACTTATTTTTTTAAGATACCAGAAGAAATCTATTTTTTCCATTCCCATAACTGCCACTCCAGCGGCAGAACCAATAATTAAACAAGATCCTCCAGTTCCAGCGGTAAATGCCAATAATTCCCAGAAGTAATGATCCTGAGGATAATCATTTAGACTATACATGCTTTGTAATGCTGCCACTAATGGGACATTATCAAAAACAGCAGATAATAAGCCAATACATATTGCAACGATGTTAATATTGCCAATACTGTTATTTAGTTTGGTTGCCATTTGTGGTAAAATTCCAACTGATTCTAGGGATGAAATGCTCATTAAAATACCAAAGAAGAATAAAATACTAGGTGTATCTATTTTTCTTAAAGCATGATTAACAGATAAGTTGCCTTTTTCATCCTCATGTTTTTTGTTATGAATCATTTCGGTCAAAGTCCAAATTATTCCTAAGCTTAGTAGCATGCCCAAATATGGTGGCAAATGTGTTATTGTTTTAAATACAGGAACAAATAAAAGGCAGCCAATTCCTACGTAAAAAATCAGATTTCTTTCGAAAGAATTTGTAGTGTAGTTTAAATTATACTCAACTTTAGACTTCAATTCAATTTTACCTTTAATTAAATAATTAATAATTAAAGTAGGGACTACCATACTAATTAAACTTGCAAAAAATGTTTGTTTAATAATATTTAATGCTGATATTTGACCACCAATCCACAGCATTGTAGTAGTTACATCACCTATCGGACTCCACGCTCCTCCGGCGTTTGCAGAAATTATTACTAAGCCCAACAACAACCACTTAGCTTTTTTATCATTAACTAATTTGTTTAAAATAGAAATCATAACTATAGTACTAGTTAAATTATCTAAAACTGCCGATAGAAAAAAAGTTATTAAAGAAATAAGCCAAATTAATTTTGTTTTATTGTCTGTTTTTATACTTTCTGTAATATTTTGAAAACCATCATGTGCATCAATAATTTCAACAATAGTCATTGCGCCAAGTAAAAAGAATACAATTTCACTAATTGAACTTAAATGATGGGAAAGTTGTTCAATGATTTGTTCTTTATTAGAAGCATTCGAGATAATTAAAGTCCAGCAAATAACTGCAGTAATTAAAGCGGTGGCAGATTTGTTAATTTTTATTGTATGTTCAAGTGTAATTACCAAATAACCTAATACAAATACTATTAATAAAACTGTTATCATGTTAATTATAAAAATTGAAATAAAGTAAGAATATTAAAGATAAGCCTTGCGTGAGGAACATCACACACAGAATGTCTACTTTTATACTAAATCAATCCAAAGTGAACATTTTTGATACTGATAATCAACAGGTTAGTGTATTCAAAATAGATCCATAACCCTGAGGCTTTGGGTTTATCGAACTATTTGGGATGACAATGCGAAGCATTGGCCATCCCACAGTCGGCCATTTTATTTACTTTTTTTGTACCCCTTAATAAATTTCCTCCACTTTAAAACCTCAAATTGTTTTATTTGAACTTGATATGCATCAATCAATGCAGCTGCATCGCTAACTCTTTTCCAATCTTGTTCAGAAGGAATATCTAATCTTGCCATAGCTACTTTCTCAGCTTCATTGATCGCAGAAACTGGAGTTATTCTAGTACTCTGCCATGCTCCAACTTGACGATCACCTGGGTTGTCTTTGCCAGCTAATTTTAATTGCTTAACTGCATTGATCATTAAGTTTACTGATTTTAAAGATTTGTCTTCTTTAGCATGTTTAGAAAAACTTTCCTTTATTTTTTTCAATTCATTTTCCCAAGTACTCACCAAGTTAAAAAGGGATTTTAATTTTTCTACTTCAACATTAATTGCTTTATTGTATCTATATAATTCTTGATCTACTTCTTCCTTCATTGTAAATCTTGGATCTGAAACTACTTTAATGAAGGTACTAGACTCAACACCTTTATACTTGATAGTTGCTGTATAGGTTCCAGGAAGAACAGGAATTCCTCTAGATTCCAAGGGATCATAATTTCCTGATAAGAATACTTTATCCTCATCAAGTTTCCATTGAATGTAATTCAATCCTTGAATAAGATCTTCTTTGATTAATTTTTGAATGGTATCTCCTTTACTATTTTTAATAAAGCCTTCTACCTGATCATCTTTTGAAGGAAGATCATTAATATAGATTGGTATATTGGCTTGTTGGAATGGTCGATTCTCTCCTTCAAATGTAGTACCAAATCCTGTCCAGATATTACCCGGAGGCGCAATGAATAATCCTTTTACTTGCACTACATCATTCATGGGTAGGGCAGTGATTTTTTCTTTGGTATTACCTCTTACTATCTCACGCAAACTCATTAGATCGTCAAGTACCCAAATTGCTCTACCAAAGGTTCCCACCACCAATGCTGATTCTTTTTCTTGAATAACCAAGTCCATCGTTGAGACACTCGGAAAACCATTCTTGAATTGTACCCAATCCTTTCCTTCATTGATACTCACCCACAATCCATGCTCCGTCCCCAAAAAAACTAATTTCTTTTCTACTGGATCCTGAATAATAGACAATGCATAACCCTTCACCTGATTGGCATCAAGTAAATTTTTCCATGTTTTGCCATAATCAGTGGTCTTGAATAAGTAGGGTGCATAATCTCCCTTACGATAATTATTTGCCACTAACCAGGCTGTTCCTTTTTCAAATCTTGAAGCATGTATTTGTGGTATCCATGCTCCATCAGGAAGTCCAATAATATTTTTTGTTACATTATTCCAAGATGCTCCTCCATTATCACTGAGTTGCACTTGTCCATCATCAGTGCCTACCCAAATAAGATCTTTATCAAGATAACTTGGAGTAATCGCAATAATGGTATTGTAATTTTCTGCACCAGATACATCCAATGTCAATCCACCATAATCAGGCTTTTGATGTTCAGGGTTATTAGTTGTCAAATCACCTGAAATGGTTTTCCAGTTCTTTCCTTTATCTGTGGTTTTGTGAAGAAATTGAGAACCATAGTAAGCAGCATTTTCATTGAAAGGATCTTTTGCAAATCCAGCATTCCAATTGAATCGTAAATGCGTAGTTGGTTCTTTTGCAGTAGGTGCAATGCTTTGATAATATCCAGTGAGTTTATCATAACGATAAAGATCTCCATTTTGAGAAGTGCCATAACCAAATCTTGGATCATGGCGATCAGGTGCGATATGAAAACCATCACTACCCACCAAGTATTGCCAATACAATGTTCGGATGCCCCCGCGCTTCCAAGTATAGGCAGGTCCTGACCAGTTTCCATTATCCTGCATACCACCATACACATTGAATGGAGTTTCGTAATCAACATTCACATGATAAAATTGTGCCACTGGAATAGTTTCTGGAAAATACCAAGACTTTCCATGATCATATGTAATGCCTAAGCCGCCATCTCCCCCAATAATAAAATGTTGGGCATCATTCGGGTCAATCCACATTGCATGGAAGTCGGCATGAATCCCTTTTGTTTCATCTGCCGGGATCATTGGTGTTGGATCAAAATTGACACCACCATCATAGCTAACCGACAAAGGTTGATATATATTGTATAAACGATTGGGATCTTTTGTGTCTACTGCAAGGTCTTGAAAATAAAAAGGACGGTTATTGGTGAATCTTGGATTGTCATTGATCATTTTCCAATGCATTCCTCCATCATCACTTCGATACAATGCATTTTTTTGCGCTTCCACTTTTGCATACACTCTATTTGGATTGCTAGGTGCAATGGCTAGTCCAACTCGTCCTAATTCACCCGCTGGCAAACCATTTGCATCTGATAATTTTTCCCATTGCTCGCCGCCATTATTGGTGATATAGATACCTGATCCCTTTCCACCAGAAACAAAATAATAGGGGCTTCTATGATGCTCATATAATGCAACAATAAGTTTATCTGGATTGGATTCATGCATCACAAGGTCTGCAACACCAGAAGCGTTGTTCGAAAATAAAATTTGTTTCCAGTGTTGACCACCATCGGTGGTTTTATACAAGCCACGATTAGAATCTGCTGTGAATGGATCGCCCATTGCGCCAACATATATGGTATTGGGATTGCGTGGATCGATAATGATTCGATGGATAGTTTTAGTTGCTGTCAGCCCCATATGTTTCCATGTTCGACCGCTATCCTCACTTTTAAAAATTCCCATTCCAAGGTTCATGGAGTTACGCGGATTGCCTTCTCCTGTTCCAACCCATATCACTTTAGGATCACTCTGCTGAATAGCGATAGCGCCAATATTCTGTGTAGGTTGTTCATCAAAAACAGTCTTCCATGAAGATCCTCCATTTTCAGATTTCCAAACACCCCCAGATGCAGCACCAACATAGATTAATTTTGGGTTTGATTTTAATGCATCTATACAGGTAATTCTTCCGCTCATATTGGCTGGGCCAACATTTCTGATTTTAAGAGAGGATAACTTATTGAAATCGAGTACTTGAGCAGATAATGTAAGATTCGATAAAAGCAAAAAATAAAGAATATAACGCATAAGATTAATCCATTTTGATGACTTGAATTTAAGTAAAAAAAACGATCTTCATGATAGCCAAAAAATTTCCTTATGAATTATCGTAATTCTATTTCAAAACTGATATTGATTTTGTTGTTTTCGTTTTTATACGAATCAGGGATATCTCAACAAAAGCAATCAAATGATTATAACGCTCTTGTATCTCTTTTCAAGGAGTGGCGTGCTTTCGAAAAACCGCCTTTACTAAAAGGGGCTCCAGATTATACTGCGATAAGCTTCAATAAAAGATGGCCTGCATTCAAGATCTTACAATCAAGATTGAATAGAATAGATACAAGTTCATTGTCTGTTGAGCAGAAAGTGGATTGGATGTTAGTTTGGGCGGAAATGAATGGATATGATTTCAATCATCGTGTTTTAAAACCATGGAATAGGGATCCGGCTTTTTATAAAACAATTTTCACAGAACGCAGTGATGTTCCGGCACATGAAGGCCCTACGAATCATGCTTTTATTGACTTATGGAAATATTCATTTCCACTTTCAGTTGCTGATAAAAATAATTTGAGCAATCAGTTGAAGGTAATCATTCCTTTAAATGAACAAGCAAAACTGAATCTAACAGGCAATGCGAAAGAACTTTGGATTGCAGGTATCAATGATATTAAGGGACAAATAAATGATCTCAACGAATTGCTTGAAAAACCTGGCATCAAAAATGACAGTTCAATTCAAAATATTATTCATCAATCCATTGTATCTACCGACAAGTTGGTAAAATGGCTTGAAGCAGAATCTTATAAAAAGACTGGGCCTTCAGGCATCGGAAAGGAAAATTATAATTGGTATGCAAAAAATGTGCATCTAGTTCCTTTGACATGGGATGACCAGGTGGTATTACTAAAAAGAGAACTTTCAAGAGCTTGGGCTTCTTTAAAACTAGAGGAACACCGCAACAGAAATTTACCCATGCTAACAGAAGCTAATTCTGTTTTGGAGTTCGATTCATTAAAAGAAAGATCTGCTAGAAGTATCATTAAATTTTTAGATCAGCAGCAATTGCTCACCATGAAAAATTATTATGAACCTGCCTTAAGAGAACATACAGGAAGGTTTGTTCCAAAAGAGAAACGCAATTTCTTTTTGATTACTATGCATTATGATCCTCGTCCTTTATACTCTCATTTTTATCATTGGTTTGAATTGGCGCAAATGGATCTGGAGCCTCATGCATCTGAGATTAGACGCGCTCCATTATTGTATAATATTTTCGATTCAAGAAATGAAGGTATGGCTACCGCAGTAGAAGAGATCTTTATGAATGCAGGTCTCTACGATGATGATCCAAGGGTGAGAGAGATTGTTTACATCTTAATCGCTCAGCGTGCTGCTAGAGGATTGGGTTCTTTATATGCACATGCCAATGAGATGACCATGGAGGAGGCAGGAAAAATACATTCAGAGTATACGCCTAGGAAATGGATGAAAACCGAGAAGGAATTATTGAAATTTGAACAACATCTTTATATGCGCCTACCTGGGTATGGCACAAGTTATATCACAGGAAAATTCCTTATTGATGAGGCAATGGCAGAATATGCAAGGGAAAAGGAGTTGTTAGGAGAAACATTTACTATCAAGGATTTTATGGATAGAATGAATCAGATAGGTTCAGTGCCACCTTCAATAGGAGCTTGGGAATTAACAAAAACTAATATTGGAATATTGAAAGCGAACCTCAAGAAATAGTAATATTATTTACTTAATATCCAACTTCTTTCTTCTAATTCGGCTTCTAATTCTCTCTCATCCCATCCGCAATAGCCAATAAAAAGCTGAATATCTTCTTTATTGGCAGCATGGGTGTTGATGGCTTGGATTACTTGCTCCATATTTCCACCCATATAAAGACCATTGCATACTTGTTCGCCCCCTTCAATCAAATCAGGTCGCTTATGCAATACAAAAAGATGATCTCTATCCACTGGGCCGCCATCCATTAATGGGAATGGTTTGCTATGATTAAATTCAATCAGATCATGCAATGATTTTCCAAAAGGTTTATTTGTTACAAAGCCCACAGTTCCTTCCACATTATGTTTAACGATAAGAATGGTTGTATTTTTAAAGAAATCGCCAATTAACTCAGAACTGCTTTTGATATAATTTCCAGCTTTCATTATTAGTGCTTATACACTTTGCCATCCTTCATTACCCAATCTACATTTTGTAAAGCGCTGATATCTTTAGTAGGGTCTTTTTTCAAAGCAATGATATCAGCAAAACTTCCTTCTTTAATTTCACCAATCTTTCCTTGCATGCCTAATAATTCTGCAGCAGTAGTTGTAGCAGTTTGAATAGCTTGCACTGGGCTTAATCCCCACTCAACAAAATAAGTGAAGTCTTTAGCTTGCGCTAAGTTCCAATCATAGCCACCTATATCTGTTCCATAGGCTAGTTTAACGCCCATCTTCATTGCTTTCTTAAAAGTAGCTTGAATAGATTGTTGAAAATATAGATTAATTGGACTTCCTAATTTAGCTCTTCCTTCTGCAACATATTCATTCACAAAAAGAGTAGGGCACCAGAAAATTCCTTTCTCTGCCATTACACGCATACATTCTTCATCCATTCCACTTCCATGTTCAATAGTTGAAGCACCAGAATTGATTGCAGCTAGTATACCATCTCTTGTCATAGCATGAGCCGCTAATTTTTTTCTGCTGGTCAAAGTTTCATCGCCAATCGCTTTAATTTCTTCTGTTGTAAAATTGGGTACTGATCTGAAAGAACCATCTGCTAATCTATAATAACCTCGGTCTGCATAAATTTTAATCCAATCAGCTCCTTGTTCTATTTGTTGTCTAACAGCTCTTCTTGCTTCATCGGCCCCAGTAATTTCAATTACCCCTTTTGGAAACTTTAACTCCCATGCATAATCTGACGCTTTTAAAGGGTAGTGTCCAGTTGTATTCATAGCCAAGGTGGAGACAATCATTCTAGGTCCGCTAATTACTCCTTTGTTGATGGCTTTTTTAAGATCTACATCTGCAAATCCAGCACCTTCTGTACCCAAATCACGAATAGTAGTAAAGCCATTCATTAAAGACCTTTCGGCACTTTTTGTTGCTCTGATGGTTCTATAGGGAATAGATTCTTTCAATATCTGAACATCATAATCTTCAGAAGTGATATCGCCTTGTAAAAGCACATGTGTATGACAATCAATCAACCCAGGCATTACAAAGTAATTACTTAAATCAATAATGGAGTCTGCAACGCTAACTGAGTTGCTTACAGAAATAACTTGATTACCTTTAATCAAAATGTTTTGTTTCTCAGAAACAATGCCCGTTTTGCTATCTAGTAGCTTACCACATTTGATTAAAATTGTTTTTTGTGCACTTAATGTTGCAGAAAAAAATAAACCTAGCCCAAGGATTAGATTACGCATAAGATAAAGTTTTATGTATTATAAAGTTAATCATTTAATTATTACATTAGAGTATGAAAATCACAGCTAAATATCTAATTCTACAAATCTGTAGTCTTTTATTAATTTCTCAAACTGTAATAGCTTCTGAAAAATCGAACAAGCCAAGAATTATCATAACAGCTGATCCAGAGTTGGATGATAATAATTCAATGATTCGTTTTTTATTATATAGTTCAGAATTTAAAGTAGAGGGATTAATTTATACCAGTAGTCAGTTTCATTGGAAGGGAGATGGCAAGGGAACTAAATTTATGGTTCCTGGAAGAGAGTATACTAAATATGGCTTGAATTTATGTCCATGTACTTCCTATAGATGGAGAGATGGAGAGAGATTTATTCACGAAGCAGTGGAAGCTTATGAAAAAGTGTATTCCAATTTAAAAATTCATAATACTGCATATCCAACACCAGCATACTTGAAATCCAAAGTAAAATATGGGAATATTGAATTTGAAGGAGATTATTCAAAAGACACAGAAGGCTCCAATTTAATTAAATCGGTTTTATTGGATGAAATTCCTGGACCAGTTTATATTACTGCATGGGGAGGTCAAAGTACTATTGCAAGAGCGCTTAAATCTATAGAAGACGAGTACAGTCATACCTCCAATTGGATGCAAATAAAAATGAAAGTAACTGGTAAAATTGTTTTATTGCCTTCAGGTGAACAAGACAATACCTATGCAACTTATATTAAACCAAATTGGCCTGGCATTGATTATAGACAATATAAAAATGGACCTAATTATGGTTATGGTGCACAATTAGTAGCAACTACAGAAAATGCACCATTGCTAACTAGTGAATGGATGAGAACAAATATTAGCTCTAAAGGACCTTTAGGTAGTATATATAGAGTATGGGGCGATGGTAAACAGATGGTAAAGAATGATCCCTTTGATTATTTTGGGTTAGATGGGTATACCAATGAAGTATTAAAAAAAATGGGTTATATAGTTTGGATGCCAAAGCAGGAAAAAGGATCATGGCTGGGTGAAGGAGATACAGGTACGTTTATGAATATTATTTCAAATGGTTTAGAGGCAGATGAAAAAGAAACTGCTGGGGGATGGGGAGGAAGACCTTTTATTCCAGATCCAGCAACTTATATAGATCCATTTAGTAATGATACTACAAAAGTGAAGGCACTAGTGATCTCTGAAGATTTTTTAAAGAAACAAGCAGCATTAAAAGCCAATGAAATTCCTTATCCAAATTTCTTTCCTGCTGCACAAAATGATTTTGCTGCAAGAATACAATGGAGTATAACGAATCAATTTAAATTAGCAAATCATGCTCCAGTGGTTCAAATAAAAGGTCAAAAAAATATTTCCATCAATGCAGGTGATATTGTCAAACTAAATGCACTTGTAAAAGATTTAGATGGAGATGATTATACTATCAAATGGTGGCAATTTAAAAAGAGTAAAACTACTCCTACATTACATATTACAAATGAGTATACACTAAATGCGACTATTGAAGTGCCAAAAGACATTTCTTCGAAAGAAATAATGGAAGTAGTTGTTGAGGTTACAGATAAAAGTGAGACACCTTTAACTAGATATCAGGTTATACATTTGAAATTACAATAATGAAATATAATTAACCATTCAATATAGTCCTATGAAATTCAATATATATATTATTGGAATACTTGCTTTACAGTTAATAAATGCTTGTAAACCAACCAAACATTCTTATGAAGACTGGAGAGTTTATGGTGGTTCTAAAGAAAATATTAGGTATTCTTCTTTAAAGGAAATAGATACCAATAACGTTCAGCAATTAACCCCGGTTTGGGAATTTCATACCAAGGATACTGGATTTTTAACGCAGTTGCAGTTTAATCCCATAGTGATTGGTAATTCATTGTTTGCCATTTCTCCTAAGTTAAAATTATTTTCATTAGATGCAGTAACAGGTAAACAACAATGGATGTTTGATCCTTATGAAATAAATAATAAAGACACAAAAGGACTAGGTTATTTTGCCATGAATGTTTGTAGAGGAGTAACCTATTTTGCAGATGGTGATTCTAAAAGATTATTTTATGCTGCGGGTTCTAGTTTGTTTAGCATAGATGCCTTAACTGGTAAACCAATTCAAAGTTTCGGAGTAAATGGCAAGATTGATTTACATAACGATTTAGGAAGGGATGTACAAGATTTATATATTGCCATGACCAGTCCCGGAATTATATATAAAGATATGATCATCATTGGAACAAGAGTTGCTGAAGAAGCAGCTGCGGCACCTGGCTATATTCGAGCATATGATGTTTACAATGGAAAATTAAGATGGATTTTTCATACCATTCCACAACCTGGTGAAGTAGGATTTGAAACATGGGATGACAAAGAAGCATGGAAACATATTGGTGGAGCAAATGCTTGGGCGGGGTTTAGTATGGATGAAGAAAAAGGAATTTTGTTTGCTCCTATTGGATCAGCTTCATTTGATTTTTATGGTGGTAAAAGAACTGGCGACAATCTATTTGCGAATAGTGTGCTTGCATTAGATGCAGCTACTGGAAAAAGAATTTGGCATTTTCAAACCGTGCATCATGATATTTGGGATAGAGATTTGCCCACTGCACCTGCATTAGTGACAATCACCAAAGAGGGAAAGAAAATAGAAGCTATTGCACAACCCACTAAATCAGGATTTATCTTTTTATTGGACAGGGAAACTGGTAAACCAATTTATCCAATTGAAGAAAAGGCTGTACCATACTATTCTGAATTAAATGGCGAAAAACTTTCTAGAACCCAGCCATGGCCTACTGTTATTGAGCCATTTGCTAGACAGTCATTGACCGAAAAAGAGTTGAATCATTTGGTTCCTGAAAGTTCTTATCAAGCTATTAAGAAAAAATTAGAGGAAGTAAGTTCAGGATTTATATTTAATCCAAATACTAAAAAGGGTACTGTTATTTTTCCCGGTTTTGATGGAGGTGCAGAATGGGGTGGACCTGCTTTTGATCCAACAACTGAAATAATGTACGTAAATGCCAATGAAATGCCATGGATTTTAACAATGGTAGAAAATAATAATAAAGTGCTAGCTAATGAAAATAATGCAGCAGCAGGTAAAAGAATTTATACTTCTAATTGTATGGCATGTCATGGTCCAGAAAGAAAGGGCAGTGGAAATTATCCCACTTTAATTGGGGTTGATAAAAAATATACTTCTAGTTCTTTTATCAATTTAATAGCATCTGGTAGAAGAATGATGCCAGCCTTTAAGCAGCTTAAAAAAGAAGAAGTGGAAGCGCTTGCTTCTTATGTATTAGATTTAAAAGACAAACAATTACAAACATATAAAGGACCACAAAAAACAACAGACCCATATTGGGAGCTGCCTTATAATTCTACAGGGTATAATAAATTTTTAACCAAAGAAGGATATCCTGCAGTGATGCCGCCTTGGGGTACTTTAAATGCCATTGATTTAAAATCTGGTAAAATTATTTGGAAAGACACTTTAGGGGATTATCCTGAACTATTAGCAAAACGAATTCATACCGGTACAGAAAATTATGGTGGTCCTGTAGTTACCGCAGGTGGATTAGTTTTTATTGCGGCAACAAAAGATAGCAAAATGAGAGCCTTCAATAAACGAAATGGAAAACTCTTATGGGAAACTACTTTACCTGCTCCTGGATTTGCGACACCCACAGTGTATTCAATTGGTGGAAAGCAATATGTTGTTATTGCCTGTGGTGGAGGTAAATTAGGTACCAAATCTGGGGATTCTTATATTGCATTTGGAATTAAATAAAAAATATGAAATTTACCTATTTATTTGCAGCACTATTAACTATTTCAATTCAATTAATTGCTCAAGACAAGCCTACAAATAATGCTAGCCTAATTGGATTAAAAACCAATTTAGGTAGTTTATACGGCACTTTACTAATGCCTAATCATATTAATGGAAAAATTCCAGTTGCTTTAATTATTGCAGGTTCTGGCCCAACCGATAGAGATGGTAACAATGCCATGATGAAAAATAATTCCTTAAAAATGTTAGCGGAGTCTTTAGCTAATAATGGCATAGCATCACTTCGTTATGATAAAAGAGGGATTGGTGAAAGCAAAGCAGCTTTGATATCAGAAGTGAACTTAAGTTTTGAAGATCTTATTCAAGATGCGCAACAATGGGTTCGAATGTTAAAAGAAAATAAAAATTTCTCTAAAATTATCATCATTGGACATAGTGAGGGTTCTTTAATTGGGATGAATGCTGCAAAAAATGCAAATGGTTTTATTTCTTTGGCTGGAGCGGGGAGAAGCGCCGATCTTATTTTAAAAGAACAACTTGGGGCTCAACCAAAACAAATCCAAGATCTTTGTTTCCCTATAATTGATAGTTTAACAGCCGGCAAACTGGTCGACAATGTAAATCCAATGCTGAATAGCTTATTTAGATCTAGTGTGCAACCCTACATGATATCTTGGTTTAAGCATAATCCTCAACAAGATATCAAGCAACTAAAATTTCCTTGTTTGATTATTCAAGGCGATAATGATTTGCAAGTTAGTATTAGTGATGCAAGATTGTTGGCAGACGCAAAAAACAATAATCAATTAGTGATTATTGAAAAAATGAATCATGTTTTTAAAATAATTGACAGTGGTGATCGTTCAGCCAATGTTGCTGCTTATTCCAATCCAACAATGCCAATTTCTAATGAGATGGCTGAAAAAATTAGCCATTATATCAAATCGCTCTATTAGATAAATATCTATTCCATTTCCCGATTTCGTAAAATTTTCGATCATTATAAGTTATTTTAAAATTTCTTACTGCATAAACACACATGTTGTTTAAAGATTGAAATTACTTCCATCATTTTTTCTAAACAACTGCTTTCGTAACAGGAAATTAAAATTTTCCTCCAATTTTTCAATTTGTTGTTGATACTATTTTTAATGGTATTAAATCATTTACAAATTGATAATTTTTATGAAAAATCTGTTAGTCTTATTGGCATTCGGCTTGCTGTCAACCACAGTAGTCAGTGCACAGAACACTAAGAAGGTGACTGGTAAGGTTACTGACGAGAATGGTAAAGTTTTATCTGGAGTAACAGTATCAGTTGGTGCTGTAAAGACAACTTCCGATGATAATGGTAATTATTCTCTTCAAGTTCCAGCTGGTTCTTCAAGTGTTAAATTTTCTTTTGTTGGTTATTCTGAAACTGATATAAAGATTGGTAACAAAACTACTATTGACGCTCGCTTAAATGCTGAAACGAATCAATTAGCTGAAGTGGTGGTGGTTGGTTACGGTGTTCAACAAAAAAAGGCTTTTACAGGTTCTGCTTCAAAAATAGATGCTAAAGAATTTTCTCAATTGGTGACACCATCAGTGGACAGACAATTGGCTGGCCGTGCTGCCGGTGTTCAAGTAGTTTCTGGAGGTGGTGATGTAGGTACGCCAGCGAGAATTAGAATTCGTGGTGTGAATTCCGTTTCACAAAACCAATCTCCTTTAATTGTTGTAGATGGTGTTCCATTTATTTCTGGAAATATTGCTGCTGCGACTAACTCAAATGCATTGGGAGATATTAACCCAAATGATATTGAAAATATTGAAGTATTAAAAGATGGTTCTGCAACTGCGATCTTTGGATCAAGAGCTGCGAATGGTGTAATCATGATCACTACAAAAAAAGGCTCTAAAGGTGGAGCAATGAAAGTAAATTATGATGCAACTTTTGGTTTTACTTCTCCTTTCAAAACATATGATTTATTAAATAATGCTCAGTTCGTTGAAACTGCAAACGAAAAAAGAACCAATGCCGGACTTACAGGTTGGGCTGCAGCTGGTGATGGAAAAACATATGATTGGCAAAGACTAGTAATGAGAGACAATACACCAACTTCTCAACACAACTTGAGTTTTTCTGGTGGTACTAATAAAAGTACTTATTTCTTCTCTTTGAACTATAGCGATCAAAAAGGTATTTTAATTTCTAATGCGAATAAATCTTATCGTATTCGTTTCAACTTTGATAATGAAATAAACAAATACTTCAAAATTGGTAACAATTTAACTTTATCAAAGCAAATAGATAACGATCAAAACAACGGTAGTAATGCATTGAGTGGTGGTATAGCTTCTGCTTTGCGTATGCTACCCAATGTAAATCCATTTGACCCTAATCATTCTACTGGTTATAATATTCGATTCCCTCAGTTGAACCAAGTTGGTTTAGGACCAAATACTAATCCTGTTGATGACAACTATACAAATCCTTTATTTACATTAACACAAAACAGATATGAGTCTGATAAGTTGCGTGTAAATAACAATTTATATGTTGAGATAAGCCCTATGAAAGGCTTAAAGATTAGATCAGCTTTCAACTATGATTTCTTAAATGATTATTCTACTGTATCATTAAGTCCAGTGCATGGTGATGGATTTAGCTCTTTGGGTAATATCCAAAACACAGGACAACAAGTTCAAAGAATGGTATGGCAAAATTATATGAACTATAATACTACTCTTTTTGATAACCACAATGTTTACTTAACTGCCGGACACGAGGTGCAAGAAGATATGAGTAAATTTGTTTCTGGTTCGTTACAACAATTATCTGATCCTTTCTTCCAACAAAAAAATGTGATATCTGGATCAGGTGCTTTACAATTTGCAAGTGGAGGTTATGGAATGAGTGGCTTCCATTCTTTATTCGGTCGTTTGAACTATGATTTCAAAAACAAATATTTTGTTCAAGGATCTGTAAGACGCGATGGACAAAGTTCTTTATCTCCAACGAATCGTTTTGGTGTATTCCCAGGTGCTTCAGTAGGATATAGAATTTCTGAAGAAGGGTTTTGGAAGAACAACCCATTCTTAGCTAAAACATTTAGCGATGTGAAATTGAAAGGTTCGTATGCGATAGTAGGTAACCAATTAGGTGGTTTCCCTTACTTAAGCACTTTCGGTTCTGCAGCTTATGGTAATATTCCAGGTTTAGCTCCAAACTTAATTGGTAATGCTGGTTTGCAATGGGAGAGAAGTAAGAAGATGGATGTGGGTATTGAATTAGGTTTATTCAATAACCGTTTCAACTTTGTTGCAGATTGGTTCTTGAATGATATTGATCAATTAGTATTTGCAGTTCCAACTCCAAATTCAGCTGGTATCCCAGGTAACTCAATCAGCCAAAATGTGGGTACTGCTAGAAATAATGGTTTGGAATTTGCTTTGAGTGGTGATATCATTAGAGCTAAAAATTTCACATGGGGCTTCAATGCTAACTTTACTACAATAGAAAATAAAATCACTTCATTGTATTCGGTAGGTGGTGTTCCCGTAACAACTATCCCTGGTGCTTACAATAGAATTGAAGTAGGACAATCCTTGAATTACCTATGGGGATGGCAATATGCTGGTGTGAATACACAAACAGGTAACCCAATGTATTTAAAGGCTAATGGAACTCTGGTACAAAGAAATACAACCAATGGTACTTACTTTACTGCAGCAGATAAGAATGATGGTACAATGACCACTTCTAATCCTTTAACTGATGCAGATAGAGTAAACTTAGGAAATAGCTTGCCAACTTATTTTGGTGCTATTACAAACAATTTCCGTTATAAGAATTTTTCAATGGAATTTATGATTCGCTTCCAAGGTGGAAACATGATCATGAACCAAACACGCCAAGAAGCATTATTGAGTCAAAACTTCCACAACAATGGAACTGAAATTTTGAATAGATGGAAAGCGCCAGGCGATGTTACAGATGTTCCAAGATTAAGATATGCTCAAAGTGCTACTGTTAACCAAACTGGTGCTGCAATCTCAAGATTTGTTGAAAAAGGTGACTTTATTAGATTACAAAATGTAGTATTTAGCTACTCATTCAACAACGAAACTTTGTCTAAGTATACAAATGGTTATATCAAGAATGCAAGAGTTTTTGCTCAAGGACAAAATTTATTCATGTTGACAAATTACTCAGGTTTAGATCCAGACAATGCTAGCCAAAGCGGTATTGACAATGCTGTATCACCTACATTGCGAATTTTATCAGTGGGACTTAATGTTGGATTTTAACATAAACTCAAAAAAATATATTCAAATAAAAATTGTTAACAATGAAATTGATTGATAAAATAATAAAGAACACTTTACTGCTAGGTACAATGATAGTAGCAGTTAGTTGTGAAAAGGTGCTAGATCAGCAACCTTATAACGCCTTCACTGACGAAAGCGTATTCACTACACCAGCAAGAGCAACTTTAGCGCTAAATGGTGTGTATGATGCTGCACAGACTGGTGGTCCTAGTTTAGCGGGTCGTGGTTATCCATTTGGAGCAGCTACTATTCAACAAGGAGATAATCGTGGTGAGGATATGGTGAATCTACAAGCATTCTACCAAATCACTTACCAAGGTACTTATACTCCTTTTACTGCGAACAACAACTCCATGTGGGATAATACCTATGGCATGATCAACAAAGCGAATATTGCTATAGAAGGCTTTAAAAAAGCAGCAGCAAGTGGTGTATTGCCAGCTGCAACAGCAACTCAGTTTGAGGCAGAGTGTCGCTTTTTACGCGCATTAGGACACCACGAATTATTGATTCATTTTGCTCGTCCATATTTAGATAACAATGGAGCATCTTTAGGAGTTCCATATCGTGATTATGCTGTCACTGGTGGAGAAAGTTTAGAGCGTTTACAAAAAGAAGCTCGTCCTACCGTTGCTGCAGCTTATGCAAAACTTTTGGATGATATAAATTTTGCAGAAGCAAATTTGCCAGTAACAAATAGTGGTGGCGCGGTAATTCGTGCACAAAAAAGTGCTGCTATTGCATTAAAGCAAAGAGTTTTTTTACACATGGGTCAATGGGCTAACGCGGTTGCAGCAGGAAATACATTAATTCCAGCAACTGTTACACCAGCTACTCCATCTAATACTAGAAGTTTGGTGGGCAACCATGCTTTGACTGCTACACCTAATGGATCTTTTGGATTCTCTGGTGGAAATAGCATCAGTTCAGAAAATATTTTTACTGTAAAGAACGATCCATTGGATAATGGTTCTGTGAATGGTGCACCTGCAGCAATGTATGGCTCTACAGATTTATTAGGTCGTGGCTTGGTATGTGTATCTCCAATCATTTGGAACAATACAGGTTGGTTAGCTGAAGATTTAAGAAGAACTACTTTATATCGTAATGGCGGTACTGCTATTGGTAGAGCTATGATGACCACTAAATACACTGATTATAGTGGTCGTGGTGATAATACTCCAATTATTCGTTGGGCTGAAGTATTATTGAATCAAGCTGAAGCTGAAGCAAGAGTTGCAACTGGTGTTTCTCAAAGAGCCATTGATTTATTGAATATGGTAAGAAACAGATCTTTACCTAATACAACTAATCAGTATACTGCGTCAAGCTTTGCTTCAAGAGTTGCTTTAATAAGAGCAATTTTATTGGAACGCAGAATTGAATTCTTGGCTGAAGGTAGAAGATGGCCAGATATTCATAGAACTGCTCAAGATCCAATTACTGAATTAAGACCAGTGGGTATTCCTGCTAAAGTTGCGAATGGAGGTGTAACAGGTACAACACTTGCGCAATATGGTATTGGTTTATCTGTAACAACAGGTCAGCCTGCAATTCCGTATAGCGACTTCAGATTTATCTGGCCTATACCAGCAATTGAGATCACTACTAATCCAATTATTGTACAAAATCCAGGATATTAAAAAATAGGGTTCGTTTACTTTTTGTTTTACTACAATCGGTCGAGGGGGCTTTCTAGCCCCCTCTCTCTTTTTCAAAATATCAATAATTTTCTTTCTTCTATTTTATTTAATTATTTAGTAATAGTAAGTTGTTTAATAATTTAAATGATAGGGTGTAGTTTTATTCAAAATAATTTATATGAAAAAATTTTTCTTTTTTGTAGTTATTGTCTTATTTCTTTTGAATAATTCTTTTGCTCAATCAAATTTAAATAAGAAAATTATTGTGATAACAACAGATGGGTATCGTTGGCAAGAAGTATTTAAGGGAATTGACTATGATATTTTAAAATATAAGTTTTATCATAATGGAGATAGCTTGAATATTATCAATAAGTTTGGTGGTATAAATGTTGAAGAAAGTAGACAAAAATTAATGCCTTTCTTTTGGTCAGTAATAAAAGAAAAAGGACAAATCCATGGTAATAGAGAAAAAGGAAGTTTAGTAGATAATGCGAATCCTTATTGGTTCTCCTACCCTGGGTATAGTGAATTATTGACTGGTCAAGTAGATACAGCAATTAATTCTAACGAATATATGCCTAATCCAAATACCAATTTTTTCGAGTATTTAAATACCTTGCCTTTTTATCATGATAAAATTGTAGCATTTGGCGCATGGGACGCCTTTAAAAGGATTTTAAATGAAAAAAGATCAGGATTTCCGGTTATTAATGGAGTTCATATTGATAGTTTTTTATTAAAAGATCCTCAATATAAGTTGATGGCAGATTTAATGAAAGATTCTTATCAGCCATTTGGAGAAGAAGCATTAGATGGATTTGTAAAATATATGTCTCTTGTATATTTAAAAAAATATAAACCTAATGCCATGTATGTATCATATGGCGATACAGATGAGCTAGCACATGCAGGTAATTACTCTGAATATTTAAAAGCTGCTAATAGATTTGACGAGTATTTACAATCAATTTATAATTTTGTAAATTCAGACCCACAATATAAAAACAACACAATAATATTAATTACAACTGATCATGGTAGAGGAGATGAAATAAAAACACAATGGACAAGTCATGGACAAAAAGTTAATGACTCCCATCAAATTTGGTATGCAATGATTGGAGCTGGTGTAGAGCCTATCGGAGAAATTCAATCTAATGAGCAGGTTTATCAAAAAGATTTAATTCATATTGTTAGTAAAATTTCTAACATTAATTTTAGATCAGTAAAAAAATAGTTTAAATATTTTTCTTTTAAAAGGGCATTAGTATTAAACACTAATGCCCTTTTTGTTAATTTATTGTTACCTACAAATATTCTTAATATAGTTTTTTAAAACGCTTAACATTCCGATAATCATTTGATAACATTTTGTTGTCTTGATTAAAATAAAATGTTAAAAAATTGAGATTAGGTTTGCATCTCAAATATTTATCTATGATTTCAAAACAACTAAAATTAAGTTGGGTACTAACCCCAATTATGTTATTGAGCATGAGCTTAGCCTCATTTGCACAAGGCATACAAATTAAAGGAAAAGTTATTGATGCAGATTCAAAGCAGGCTTTAGAATCAGCAACAGTAATAGTGAAGGGACAAAGTCAAACTACCAAAACTGCTGCTGATGGTACTTTTGTGATTAAAAGTGCACAATCAAATGCAACTTTGGTGGTAAGTTTCGTTGGGTATGGTTCAAAAACTTTAACTAATGTAACTGGTGATGTAGTAATTAGCTTGTCAAAATCAAATGACAACTTAAATGAGGTAGTAGTTACAGCCTTAGGTATTAAGAAAGAGAAGAAAAAATTAGGTTATTCTACTCAGGATGTTAAAGGCGCAGATCTTGTGAAAGCAAGAGAGGTGAACCCAATTAACAACTTAGTGGGTAAAGTAGCAGGTTTAACTGTTGGTATTAATCAAGAAATGTTAAGATTACCAAACTTAGTATTAAGAGGTGGTCGTGTTAACTTAATAGTTGTGGATGGTGTGCCTATTAATTCTGATACTTGGAACATTAGCCCTGACGATATTGAGTCTTATAACGTATTAAAAGGACCTGTTGCATCTGCTTTATATGGTTATAGAGGACAAAATGGTGCTATCATTATCAATACTAAAAAAGGTACTAAAGATAAAAGAGGTTATTCAGTTGAATTAAATACAAGTACGACTGTTCAAAGTGGTTTTATTGCATTACCAAGAACACAAGATGAGTATGGCCCTGGTGATCACGGTACTTATGCTTTCGTGGATGGTTTAGGTGGTGGTACCAATGATGCAGACTATGATATTTGGGGACCAAAATTTGAAGGACAACTTATTCCTCAATACGATAGTCCTGTTGACCCAATTACAGGTAAAAGAAGCGCAACACCTTGGATTGCACGTGGTAAAGACAACTTAAAGCGTTTTATCCAACCAGGTTTATTGAATACTACAAATGTATCAATCGCTTCGTCTACAGAAAAGTCAGACTTAAGATTTTCATTAGGTAATACTTATAACAAAGGTATAATGCCAAATACTGCCTTGAATATTACTAATTTAAACTTAGCGAGTACATTAAGATTCAACTCTAAATTAACTTTAGATGCGAACATTAACTATAGCAGACAATATTCTGATAACTTCCCAGATGTTAATTATGGTCCAAACTCTGTAATTTATAATATGACCATTTGGGGTGGTGCTGACTGGGATGTTGCTGATATGAAAAACTACTGGCAACCAGGTAAAGAAGGTGTACAAAGTATCTATGCAGAATATCAAAGATATCATAACCCTTACTTTATGGCTTATGAGTGGACTAGAGGCCATTATAAAAATGATATCTATGCATATACAAGTTTAACATACAAAATGAACAAGTATGTAGACTTATTTGCTAGAACATCTGCAACTACCTATGATTTGATGAGAAACGAAAAAATGCCTTTCTCTGCACATCCATATGGAAGAGAAGAAGGAAAAGGAGATTATAGAGAAGATAAGAGAAACTTGTTTGAAATGAATAATGAGTTCCGTGTAAACTTTAGAACTCCTGAGATTGCTAAGTTTTTTAATATTAATGGTTTTGCTGGTGGTAACTTGAGACAGTTTAATTATAATTCAAACTTCACAACAACTAACTATTTGAATGTACCTAATGTGTATAATTTTGCAAATAGTAGAAATCCTGTAATTGCATATAATTTTGCATCTGAAATGAGAGTTAGATCATTAATGTACTCTGTAGATATTGAAGCAAGTAAATATGCTAATTTGAATATTACAGGTCGTAATGACCAATTATCAGCATTAGCTAAAGGGAATAATTCGTTTTTCTATCCTTCATTTAACTTAAGTACTGCATTAACTGATTATTTAACGATGCCAAAACAAATTAACTTATTAAAGTTAAGAGCGTCTTATGCAAAAGTTAGAGGTGGAGGTAGCTTCGTTTCTGATTATATTGGTTCTACTCCAAATAATGCTTTCCCAATTGGATATGGTGAGCAATATTCATCAACTTATGGAGGACCAACTTATACTTATGCAAGTGTATATTCAACAGGTGCTGGCTACAACAATACAACTCAAGCTGCATATACAAACACACTTTTAGATAGTGATGTTCAACCCGATGATAGAACTAATTTAGAATTTGGTGTTGAATCAAGACTATTCAACAATAGATTAGGGATTGAAGCAACTTATTTCAGTTACTTAGACGGCCCTCAGATTTTCTCTAAATCTATTTCTCAAGCTTCTGGTTATGCTTCTTATGTAGTAAACGGTACTAAAACAAAAAGAACTGGTTTTGACTTTACTATAAACGGTTCTATTATCAGAAAGGCTAATGGCATCAATTGGGATGTGACATTGAATGTTGGTTCATTCAAAAATATCTTAGAAGAATTACCAGCTGGTGTAAATGCATTGAATACATTCTATACTAAAGGAATGAGAACAGATGCTGTTTATATCAGAAAGTTTGCTAGAACTCAAGATGGTCAAATCATCAATGATGCTGGTGGTCGTCCAATTGTTTTACCAGTTGCGCAATTTGCAGGTTACTCAAATCCTGATTATGTGTGGGGTTTAAATAATAAAGTAAGTTATAAAGCATTTACCTTGAACTTACAGGTTGATGGTCGTGTAGGTGGTGTAATGGAAGATTATGTTAGAAAGAAAACTTTCCAAGGTGGTCGTCATATTGAAACTGTAGAAGGTGCTATGGGTGTTGCAAGATACCAAGATTATAAGGGCGTTAAGTCTTATGTGGGCGAAGGTGTTCAAGTGGGTAGTGGTGCAATTGCTTATGATGCTGTAACTGGAAACATAACCAATTATGGATCATTAACATTTGTTCCTAATGCTACTAAAACATATTTACAAGACTATATCAGCCGTGTACATGGTATTCCAGAACCAAATATGATGAGCAAGACTTATCTTAAGTTAAGAGAGGTTGTATTAACTTATGAATTACCTACAAAATTTGTACAAAAGTCTGTATTCAAAAAGGCAACTGTATCTTTAGTGGGTAGAAACTTATTATACTGGATGCCAGATTCGAAATTTAAAGATGTAGATATAGATCAGTATCCTGGTGAGTCTTCAATTGGCTTACAAACACCAACTACAAGATCTTATGGTATCAATCTAAATTTCATTTTTTAAATAAAGAAAATCAATAAAATATGAAAAAGATATTTCAAATATTCACATTGGTTCTTGTGGTTGGCTCAATGACAGCTTGTAAGAAATCTTTTGATTCTTTAGCTGCTGACCCAAACAGAGCTACCAGTGTACCTGCTAACTTAATACTGAATAATGTATTATTAGACTTTACAGAAGAGGCTTTCAATAGTACTCAGAGATGGAACCAATATTATGTTTGTAATTATGCATACTATGGGAATCAGGAATATAACTGGACAGGTTATTCTTATAATGGATATAACATGTTAAAAAATATTGCACAAATGGAGGCAGAAGCTAGTAAATCAGTTCCTGCACCAAATCCTTATACTGCAATTGGTAAGTTTTTAAAAGCTTATTATTTATATGATTTAACAATGCATTTAGGTGATATTCCTGTATCTGAAGCTTTAAAAGGTTTAGATAATGTTACACCTAAATATGATTCACAAAAGCAAGTATTTCAACAAATCTTAACCTATTTAGAGCAAGCAAATAGTGAAATGGCTACATTAAAATCTACTAACTATGTATTGTCTAGTGATTTTTATTATAACAATGATTTGTCTAAATGGCAAAAAGCTGTTAATGCTTTCAAGTTAAGAGTATTGATTCAATTAAGTGCTAAAGAATCAGATACTGATTTAGCTATTAAAACAAAGTTTGCTGAGACAATTGGTAATCCTTCTAAATATCCTTTATTTACTAGTGATGCGGACAATTTAGCTTTTACTTATAATAGTCAATATAATAAGTACTCTACTAATCCAGATAATTTTGGATTCGACGCGACTCGTTATAATATGTCTTCTACTTATTTAGGTAATTTGACTACATTAAAAGACCCAAGAACTTTCTTTGTTGCTGAACCAGCTGCTGCATTGGTAGCTGCCGGAAAAGCTCCTAATTCTTATGATGCATTCGTAGGAGCGGGATCTGGCGAAGATTTAGCAACAATGAGTGCAAATGCTAACTTAGGTAAGTACTCATTTATCAATCGTAAGCGTTATTATCAAACATATACTGCAGAAAAAACAAACCAAATTGGTTATCAAGAAATGTGTTTCAATATTGCAGAAGCTGCTCATAGAGGTTGGATTACAGGTCAAAATGCAGAAACTTGGTATCAAAATGGTATCAAAGCATCTCATGCATTTTATGGAATTAAAGATGGTGCTAACACAGTTACATTCCAAAAGCCAGGTGGTACATTAACAGAATCAGTAAATTATACTATTGATTTTTCTTACGCTGATTATTATGCTCAATCATCTGTAAAATATGCAGGAACAGGAACAACTGGTTTAAACCAAATTTTGTTACAAAAGTATTTAGCAATGTACCAAAATAGTGGACCTGAGGGTTATTATAACTGGAGAAGAACTGGTGTTCCTGCTTTCCATGTTGGCCCAGGTACTGGTAATAGCCAAAGAGTTGCTTTGCGTTTCCAATATCCTTCTGCAGAGAGAGCAGTTAATAAAACTAATGTAGAAGCTGCAATTGTATCTCAATTCGGTGGATCTGATGATATTAATGCAAAAATGTGGATTATTAAATAGACTCTCATAGCTGGTTGTTTTAAATTGGATTAAGGGGCGGTTTACCGTCCCTTTTTCTTTTTATTAACAATTTGGTCATCTTTATTTTAGTTAATACTTAAACACTTGATTTAATTTTCCATAGTAGGGTTTTACTATTATTTTTCAATTTATGCTGTGAAAACGAAGTTTTCTGAAGTGCTCACTTCTATTTATATTGCTATAATCTGTTTTCTAACATATGCTTGTGTATATGCATTTAGAAAACCTTTTACAATTGGTTTATATAATCAAGAGAATTCTTTTATCGGTTTAGATTATAAAAATTTATTAGTCATTGCGCAGGTATTGGGTTATACCATTAGTAAATTTTATGGTATAAAATTTGTTTCAGAATTAAATAAAGTTGGAAGAGGTTGGGTTATTTTAATTCTAATCTTTTTATCCTGGGTGCCCCTTTTTATTTTTCCATTGATAGATTCTAATTGGTCAATTGTATGTTTGTTTTTAAATGGATTACCACTAGGAATTTTATGGGGATTGATTTTTTCATTTATTGAGGGAAGAAAGGCTTCAGATTTTATGGGAGCGACTATGGCAGTGAGTTTTATTGTATCTTCTGGTTTTGTAAAAACTGTGGCAAAATGGTTGCAATTAAATTATAGCATACAAGAAAAATGGATTCCCTTTTATACTGGACTTGTATTTATTATTCCAGTGATCATTTTAGTATTACTTTTAGAAAGAATACCCGAACCTACATTAAGTGATATACAATTAAAATCAAAAAGAATTCCATTAGATGCTAAATCAAGAAAGAAATTCTTTAATATGTTTAGTTTTGGATTAGTTACTTTTATTATCATTTATATTCTATTAACATTATTCAGAGATATTAGAGATAATTTTGCTGCAGATATTTGGTTAGAACTAGGCTATGGTAATAGTGCAGCTATTTTTACAGAGACAGAAATACCTATTGCGTTTACAGTTCTAATTATCATAGCTAGTATGATTTATGTAAAAAACAATAAATTAGCATTTCAAGTAGCACAATTTATTATTTTAAGTGGTTTTGTCGTTTGCGGAATATCTACTTGTTTATTTATGAATCACATAATATCAGGATACTTATGGATTATTTTGGTAGGTCTTGGCTTATATATGGGATATATTCCATTTAATTCCATTTTGTTTGACCGAATGATTGCTGCATTCAGAATAAAAGGCAATGTGGGTTATTTTATGTATTTGGTGGATTCATTTGGATATTTGGCAACTGTATTAATTATTTTAATAAAAGGAGCGGTTGGATTTAAAATAAGTTGGACTTTATTTTTTCAATTTGGTGTCCAAGCCTTATCTATTTTTGGATCAGTTATAAGTGTAGTTACATTAATTTATTTTAATAAAAAGTATAAAACATATACAAATGAATAATCAAACAGCTATTGTTGTTGGTGCTGGAATTGTAGGTTTAGCAACAGCTAGAGCATTGGCTCAGAAAGGATTTCAAGTAACAGTCATTGAGAAATCACAATTTTCTTTAGGTGCAAGTGTGCGTAATTTTGGTATGATTTGGCCAGTTGGACAGCCAGATGGTCAGTTATATGATAGAGCAAAAAGAACAAAAGAAATTTGGTTAGATTATTTAGATAGCGCAAAAATTTCTTATAATGCATGTGGTAGTTTACATTTAGCATACTCTAAAGAAGAAATGAATGTGGTAGAGGAAATTGGCAACTTTTTTTCCAACAAAAAAAGACCTGTTTCAGTAATTACGGCAGAAGAAGTTTTGAACAAATATAATGGAATTAATGCCGAAGGATTAATGGGTGCACTTAGAAGTGAAGATGAAACAATTATTGATCCTAGAGAAGGAATAAGAAAACTCCCAGAATTCCTAGCCGATAAATACAAAGTAAAATTTATTTGGGGTACAGTTATAACAAATGTGGAGCCGAATGCAGTTTATGCTGGAAAAACAAAATATTCAGCAGATTTAATTTGTATTTGTTCGGGTGCTGATTTTGAAACCCTGTATCCAGAAATATTTAAAGCACAACCCATCATCAAGACAAAATTACAAATGATGCGTTTTAAGCATAAAGACCCCAATTTTAGAATTGGCGCATCAGTTTGTGGTGGATTATCTTTGTTACACTACAAGAGTTTTACAGCATCTCCTGCTTTAACTAAATTGAGAATGAAGATTGAATCTGAGATTCCAGAATACTTAAAACATGGTATTCATGTTATGGTGTCTCAAAATACGCAAGGAGAATTAACGGTAGGTGATTCTCATGAGTATGCTTTAGATTTTGATCCTTTTGATAAAACGGAGATTAACAATATGATTTTAGCTTATTTGAAACAGTTAATGCATATTGATCAATGGGAAATGATTCAATCCTGGAATGGAATTTATCCTATTATGACCAATGGTGCTGCGGATTTGTTTATTAAAGCAAATGAAGGAGTTTATATCTTAAATGGCATTGGTGGTCATGGTATGACCATGTCTTTTGGTTTTGCAGAAGAAGTGATTGATAGTTTATAATTTTCAAATTTAATTTTATGATATATCCAATTACACAAGAGATCATTCATTTATTTGAAAAAAACGGTAGCTCAATGTATGGTGGAGAGGCTGTGACTCAGTTAGAACATGCTTTACAAGCTGCAACTTTAGCAAAAAGTAAAAATGCTAGTGATGAATTAATAACTGCATCGCTTTTACACGATATTGGTCATTTATTACATGATTTACCTGATGATGCCAGTGATAAGGGGATTGACGATTATCACGAAGAATTAGCTGCAAAGTACCTTGAAAAATATTTTAAAAAAGCAGTTGTAGAACCAGTTAAATTACATGTACAAGCTAAAAGATATTTGTGTGCTGTTGAAGTTGGATATTTAGATGCTTTATCTGAACCTTCTAAGATAAGTTTAGCATTTCAAGGTGGTGTAATGACGGACAATGAAGTTAGAGAATTTGAGAACAATGAATTTTATAA
>CALCEA010000070.1 GCA_937900675.1 uncultured Chitinophagaceae bacterium | reverse complement strand
ACAAATGTCGTTTAAATCGTAATAGCTGTAAAATTCTTTTATAATTAAGTTCTTTGTGCTATTTTCGCGTCCCGAAAGGGTCCTGTGGCCGAGTGGCTAGGCAGAGCTCTGCAAAAGCTTCTACAGCGGTTCGAATCCGCTCGGGACCTCGATACAAAGCCTGTCACAAAGTGACAGGCTTTTTTAATGCGAGCAGCGAAACAAGCTTGCTTGATTGAGCTGTCGAGCATTAAAAAAGCCAAATAAACGAGAAGCGTTTATTTGAAAGGCTTTGGGTAAAGTGAGATAGCCGAAGCGGATGACAAAGCTTTGCTTTGGCAATCAGATTTGGGTAAAGCGAGATAGCCGAAGCGGAAGGCGGCGAATGAAATGAGCCGCCCATCCAAAATTTATATTTATTTTCGTCCTATGAAATATTCTCAAACCATTGGCATCATACTTACAGCCTTTCTATTGTTTTTAACCACTCAGCCTTTAGTGATTATTGAAAGCAGACATTGGGTGATTACAGGATGGAAAGTAGCAGAAACCAATTTTGGTCAACCAGCCAAGTTTATGTTATACATGGGAGTGATGAATATTATTTTATTCGCATTGCCTTATATACCTGCAAAAAGATTCAATATGGTTTTTGCCATTTTGAATTTCTCTTGGACGATTAGAAATTTTTTAATTCTCTCTGCTTGTGCAATGGGAGAGTGTCCTCAAAAACAATGGCCATTGTATGCATGTGTAGTGGTAAGCTTTGCAATTTTAATAATGACTTTCTTGCCTAAGATTGATGTTAATAAAAAATGAGTCCCGTAGGAGACTCATTTTTGAAGAGGTAGACTCATTTTGAAAAAAAGATATTGTATAGTTTAATTAATTCTTTTTAGGGCTTCTGCAATTATTCCCACCGCTTCTTTTATTTGCGCTTCATTAATAATTAAAGGAGGTGCAAATCTAATTTTATCTCCATGTGTTGGCTTTGCTAATAATCCCAAATCTTTTAAGTGTAAACAAAGCTCCCAAGATACTTCAGGGTCTGGATGATTGATGACAATGGCATTTAATAATCCTTTGCCTCTAACCAATTTAATAAATGGTGAATGTAGTTTTTCTAATTCACTTCTAAGTAATGCTCCCATTGCTTCTGCATTCTCTGCCATTTTTTCTGACTTCAATACTTCTAAAGCTTTCATGGCAACTGCACATGCTAATGGATTACCACCATATGTTGATCCATGTTCGCCAGGTTTGATTTGTAACATCACAATATCATCTGCTAAGATTGCTGAAATAGGAAGCGTGCCTCCGCTCAATGCTTTACCAAGAATTAAAATATCTGGTCTAACATTTTCATGATCACAAGCCAACATTTTTCCCGTTCTTGCTAAACCTGTTTGAATTTCATCAGCAATAAATAAAACATTGTACTTGGTACACAAGTCTCTTACACCTTTTAAATATCCTTGGTTTGGAATAACCACTCCGGCTTCTCCTTGAATAGGTTCCACCATAAATGCTGCAACATTCGAATCTGCTAATGCTGTTTCTAATGCTTGCAAATCATTATAAGGTACAATGCCAAATCCAGGCATATAAGGTCCAAATCCTTTGTAACTACTTGGATCTGTAGAAGAAGAAATGGCTGCCAAGGTTCTTCCCCAAAAATTTCCTTCAGCAAATAAAATCTTTGCTTGATTTTCTGGAATACCTTTTACTGCATAGCCCCATCTTCTAGCTAATTTAATAGCAGTTTCTCCTCCTTCCACTCCCGTATTCATGGGTAATACTTTATCATACCCAAAGTAATGGGTAATGTACTTTTCATATTCGCCTAATAAATTATTGTGAAAAGCGCGAGAGGTTAGGGTTAATTTGGATGCTTGCTCATGTAAGGTTTTGATGATGGCTGGATGACAATGACCTTGATTCACTGCTGAATATCCACTTAAGAAATCAAAATATCTTTTACCATCCACATCATATAAGTATACACCTTCTCCTCTGTCTAAAACTACCGGAATAGGGTGATAATTATGAGCGCCATATGTATTTTCTAGGTCCAAATACTTTTGTGTATTGGAACTAACTGTATGATTAGTGTTCATCTGTTTATTTTATAAAAATGAAGGGAATCTTCCTACTCAAAAAGTAGTAAGTTAAGAAAGACAATAGAGTTGGATACTAATACCCAATGGGATGATTCAATAAATCTAGGTTCTGTAATAAAATTTGTCCCTTTTGCATATATCGAAGTTAGTTTTTTTAACGCAAATTCCCATAATTTGGGCTTACATTCGCAAAAACAAATATCATTGAAACCTAAGGTAGCTATAGTCATTTTAAATTTCAACGGGGTACATCATTTAAGGTCTTTTTTGCCTTCGGTGATGGCAACTCAATATGACAACTTGGAAATTGTTGTAGCGGATAATGGTTCAACTGATCATTCCTTAGAAGTGCTCAACAATGAGTTTCCCCAGGTCACTTTAATCACCCATAAAACCAATGAGGGTTTTGCCGGAGGATACAATTGGGCTTTAAAAGAAGTGAAGGCTGATTATTATGTTTTATTGAATTCTGATGTGGAAGTGGATGCTCAATGGATTCATCCCATGGTTGATTTGTTAGAATCCAATGCATCCATCGGGGCTTGTCAGCCAAAGGTTTTATCATTCAGCGAAAAAGATAGTTTTGAATACGCTGGTGCAGCAGGCGGATGGATTGATGCATTAGGTTATCCGTTTTCAAGAGGAAGGGTATTTGATGTGTGCGAGAAAGATCTGGGTCAGTACAATCAATCAAGTCCTATCTTTTGGGCCACTGGAGCTGCTATGATGATTCGCTCTAGTTTGTTTCATCAGTTAAATGGTTTTGATGACAGTTTTTTTGCGCATCAGGAAGAGATTGATTTGTGTTGGAGAATGCAATTATTAGGTTTCCATTTATATGCATGTCCTAATGCTAAAGTGTATCATGTTGGAGCAGGAACCTTGCCAAGAGGAGGTAGAAAAGTATTCCTCAATTTTAGAAATAATTTGATCATGTTAACCAAGAATTTGCCCCTTCAAGAATTGGTTTGGAAAATACCATTCAGATTTGCCTTGGATGCTATTTCTGCATGGAAGGGTTTATTCAGTGGTGATTTCTCGTTTTTTAGAGCCATTGTTGCAGCTCATTTTGGTTATTTTTCCCATATTTTAACTGGCAAATTAAAACGATCAAAAAGCCCCAAACCTATGAAATCATTGGATGGGGTTTATAATGGGTCCTTGGTTTGGGACTACTTTATCAAAAACAAGCAACATTTTAATAAAATTGTGCTCTAAGAGCAAGATTATTAAGAACTTGTTGTTATTTTTGCATCCGTAAATAATTTATATGTCACAAGATTTACATACAACAGAAGAGGCGCAAAAAGATATAGCTACTAACTGGGTTAGTTCTTCAAGATTTATCTTTTATGTGTCTGTATTTGCTTTATTGGCTTTAGTAGTAGGTAACTGCTCTAAAGTATTTTCAAGCGGGTTTAAAAAGCCAAATCCGGAAGTAAATACAAGTTCTCAGTATAAGCCTGAATATAAATAGAAAAAATTTTGTTGGTGTGTGCTAAATCCTTATTTTCGCACTCCAAAAAATAGTTCTTGTACAAGCGGAAGTAGCTCATTTGGTAGAGCACGACCTTGCCAAGGTCGGGGTGGCCAGTTCGAGCCTGGTCTTCCGCTCAAAATCCCGAATTTCGGTTCGGGATTTTTTTTAAGTCTGTGAAAGACGCCTTGGTGGTGGAACTGGTAGACACGCAGGACTTAGACATTGTTCTTTGGATGAACAAAATTTGAGTGCACTTCGAGAAATTGAAGATGTAGAACTCCGTAAATTCGGCGAACCCTTTTAAATGGGAATACCGAGCGAAGCCCGAAAGGGAACGTGTAGAGACTAGACACGGAGCACCTAAATCGAAAGATATGGTGAAGGCATAGTCCAGACTACAAACCAGTAGGGTGGTGAAAACCATAGTAGTAAGAAAATCCTGTGGGCCGCAACGCCCGTGCGGGTTCGATTCCCGCCTGAGGCACAAAGCCTCTCAACGAAAGTTGAGAGGCTTTTTTTATGCGAGTGCGTCAAGAGCTCGCTCTTGTAAGCAAACGAGCATAAAAAAAGCCAAATAAACGCGAAGCGTTTATTTGAAAGGCTTTGAGTAAGACCGATATACAAGTAAGTCGGCGAACAAAGAGAGCCGACAGTCCCGTTTATTTGAAAGGCTTTGAGTAAGACCGATAAACGAGTAAGTCGGCGAACAAAGAGAGCCGACAGTCCCGTCTTTTTCGTAACTTAAGGATATGAAAAGAAACTTATCTGAAGCTACTGTTGTTGAAGTTTGTAAAAGATCAAACTCAATGGCAATGGCTGCAGCAGAGTTAAATATTCATTTCAATACATTAAAGAGATTAGCATTATTATATAATTGTTATTATCCTAATCAGGGGTTAAAAGGAGGTAATAAAAAGACTCCAGTTAAGATTCAACTTGAAAAAATATTGGCTGGGGATCATCCTTCTTTTCAAACATATAAATTAAAAAATAGAATTTTGAAAGAAGGGTTATTGGATAATAAATGTAGTATTTGTGGGATCTCCAATTGGAATAACAAGCAACTTAATTTAGAGTTAGATCATATAGATGGCAATAGAATAAATCATCAAATTTCAAATTTGAGATTATTGTGTCCTAATTGTCACTCTCAAACAGATACTTATAGATCAAAAAATCAAAAGAGGGTATAGTTGAAAATTTTAATTGCACTATCTTAGCACCATGTCTCATTTAAAAGAAAGAGTAGAAAAAGACTGTCTTAACTGTGGTACAATAGTTCAGGGAAGATTCTGCCAACAATGTGGTCAGGAGAATGTAGAAGTAAAAGAAAGCTTTTTACAATTATTTAAACACTTCTTAGAAGATCTAACGCATTTTGATGGGAAGCTTTGGAAGACACTGAAACTATTGTTGTTTAAGCCAGGGAAGCTGACTCAATTTTATATGGATGGTAAAAGAGCAATTTATATTCATCCTATTAGAATGTATTTATTCATCTCTGCTGTTTTCTTTTTTTTCATGTTCACAGGGGATGTGCCAGATAGACCAGAGGGTTTACAGAATAATGCTAATCCTAAAAAAGATGTTGCTTCAGGATTAAGTGATGGATTTGATCTTAGGTTAGGAGGTGATTCAGTTAAATTCAAAACAGTTGCTGAATACAATGCAGCCCAACTAAAATTACCTGTTTCTAAAAGAGCCAATTGGTTTGAATCTGCAATGGAAAAGAAATCCATTGAGATCAATCAAAAATACAATCACGATAAGTTTAAGATTGGTAAAGCATTAATTGAGCAGTTTGAACACTATTTCTCTAGAATGTTGTATATCTCATTGCCCATTTTTGCATTATTCCTTTGGGTCTTGTATAGAAGGAATAAGAATCATTATTTCGTTGATCATTTAATTTTTAGCATACATATTTATTGCGCATTCTTCATTTTCTTATTTACGGTTAAATTAATTAATTTAAGTACAGAGTTTCTTTTTCATAAAACCTTCGGTATAGTTGCAGGCATTACTCCATTTGTATTATTCTTTTATTTATATAAATCATTAAGAAATCATTTTGGTCAATCAAGAGTAAAGACCATCATGAAATTTTTTATACTCAATATCTTAACCATCATTTTAATGGGAGCTTTAATGTCTGCCTTTATTTTACTTTCTCTTTTCAATATTTAATATATGTCTCAAGAAAATTTATCAAAAGCCTTCTTAGATTTAGTGGAGATAATGGACACGCTAAGAGAGAAATGTCCTTGGGATAAAAAACAAACAATTCAAAGTTTAAGATCTAATACCATCGAAGAATTGTATGAATTGGTGGATGCAATTATTGAAGAAGATTGGAAGGGAATCAAGGAAGAATTAGGGGATATCTTATTGCATGTTTTATTTTATGCAAAAATTGGTACAGAGCAAGGTCAATTTACTTTACAAGACTCTATTGAAGGGATTTCAAAGAAATTAATTCATAGACATCCACATATTTACGGAGATGTGAAAGCAGAGGATGAAGAAACGGTAAAGAAAAATTGGGAGCAATTAAAATTACAAGAAGGAAAGAAATCTTTATTAGAGGGTGTCCCTAATAGTTTGCCTGCTATGGTAAAGGCATTTAGAATACAACAAAAAGTAAAACAAGTAGGTTTTGAATGGGAGCATATCGATCAGGTATGGGATAAGGTAGAGGAAGAGATGAAGGAATTAAAAGTAGAAGTAGAGGCAAAGAATCAGGATAAAATGGAAGCAGAATTTGGAGATGTCTTGTTTAGTCTAATCAATTATGCACGCTTTTTAAATATTGATCCTGAGACTGCATTGGAGAGAACCAATAAGAAATTCAAATATCGATTTGAATTGATGGAAGCTTATGCTAAAGAAAACGGACTAGATTTAGCTAGTTTAAGTTTAGCAGAAAAAGATGCATTATGGAATAAGATAAAATCAAAAAAGCCCTTACATTAATATAAGGGCTTTTATTTTTATTGAAAGATTATCTTAATTAATCATTCAAGTTTAATATGAAAGCATAGTTGCCAAAATAGCCAGGATATACACCAGAAATTTTAACTGAACTACCTGTTACTTTCTTCAAGGCTTCGTAGAATTCTTCTACTGTATTTACTGGTATGTCATTTACTTGTGTAATCACAAATCCTTTTTCAATTCTACTCTTGCCAATAATACCATCGCCTAATTCTTTAATAATTACACCACCTTCTAAATCATTCTTCTCAGCAGTGGCTTTATCTAGTGTTTCTAATTTGCCACCCAATTTTGTGCCTAACTTACTTGATGCAGCTATGTCGCTAGTGCCTAATTTACCTTTTAAAACTACATCTAGGATCATATCTTTTCCTCCACGCTTTACTACGACACTTACTTTATCACTAGGCTTGTATTTAGCTACTTGTTCTTGTAACTCTCCTGATGATTTAATATTTACGCCATTGAATTTAACAAGGATATCACCTTTTTTAAGACCAGCAGCTTTTGCAGCGCCTCCCTCTAATACATCTGTAATAATGATTCCGTCGCCTTCTTTGTATTTTACATTCAACTCATCAGTTAATTTTTTCAATTCTTCTTCTGCAATACCATCCTTAGGATAACTAATGCCTAAATACGCTCTTTGTACTGTTCCGAATTTTACAATATCAGTCACTACTTTCTTCACAATATTTACAGGAATAGCATAAGAATAACCAGCGTAAGTTCCGGTAGGAGACATAATCGCAGAATTGATACCAATTAATTCACCATTGGTATTGACTAATGCACCACCGCTATTTCCTTGGTTGACTGCAGCATCTGTTTGAATAAATGATTCAATAGGTTTATCACTTTGTCTTGAGTTAATATCTATATTTCTATTCTTAGCACTGATAATGCCTGCAGTAATCGTTACATCCAATGATAGAGGGTATCCAATCGCCAATACCCATTGACCTAATTTTAAATCATCGCTATTGCCATAAACCAAATAAGGTAATGATGAAGCTTCAATTTTAATAACGGCTAAATCACTACTTGGATCGGTTCCAATCACTTTAGCTTTGTATGTTTTTTTGTTGGTTAAAGTAACGCTGATATCATCTGCATCTTTAACCACATGATTATTGGTTACAATATAGCCGTCGCCGGTGATCAACACGCCACTTCCACTTGCTCTTTGTTCTGGTATCATTCTTGGTCCGCCAAATGCATCTCCAAACATATCATCTCCAAAGAAATCAAAGAATGGATTTCTTTGTCTTGGCTGACTACCTTGCTCCACTCTTTTTGCGTTGGTTTTTGTTTTAATATGAACAACAGCAGGAGAGGCAGCGCTAGCAGCTGGTGTAAAATCAACAGTTGCTGAAGGGGCTGTCCCATTCATGAAACTTGCATAGTTTGCTGGAAGTCTTCCATCTGTATAAAATGAGTCAGTGGATTTCATCCATTTACTATACCCCCAAATACTCGCCAAAGTGGTCATTGCACTGATACCAATAATGGTTAAAACATTTTTTACATTTAAGTTCATATCTAAAATGGTTGGTTTGTGATTAAATTTTCAAATTTTGTGCCATTGATACTTCAAAAGTACAAAGCTGAAACCTTGTCACCAACAGATGACAATTTGTTTAACAAAATATTTACGAAAATGTTCGTTTATGTGTTAGTTTAGGCCAGATAGAAAAGCTAAAGTATCCACGCCATCTGCATACTGGGATAATCTAGGGGCTTGTAAACTTCCAAAATCCAAACCTGCTTTACCCACAATGCATTGAATTTCTTCCATATTGAATTTAGGGGTAGTTCCTTGTTCATAATATTGATAATGCACCTGAGAAATGGCTGCAAAAGGAGAGGGATTTTCGCTTAATAATATTGACCCCGTATTCATGTAAAATTGTCGGGTCATCATTAGTAAGGCTAACTGATAATCATAATTGTGTTTGTACTTATGGTTATCTAAAATGAAATCATATTTTTTTAAAGCCGCTAATAAAGGTTCAAAATTATATCCATTGGGTACCCAAACTTGTGTTACATTTCGACATCCCATCCCAAAATACATCATCATGTCATCGGCTAAAAGGCTTAATGTTTCTGAAGTTTCATTGCCTTCTAGAATGGCAATACTAGTCTTGTTCTTGCGTATAATATGTGGGAATTTGCCAAAATAATATTCAAAATATTGACTGGTATTGTTGCTGCCAGTAGCTATATAAGCGTCACAGTTTTTTAATTGATCTTGAATAATAATTTGATCCTCCCATAGGGGTTCAATGGTTTTCAAAGATTGAATAATATAGTCCATCAAGACTTTGTCTTTGGAGGATAATTTTACTACAGCAATATGGCCTGCCATTAGGGTACTTAGTAAATCATGAAACCCTACCATGGGTATATTGCCAGCCATCACAATACCTATTTTTTGTTGGGTAAAAGTCTTTGAAATATTGGGATACATGCTTGTCCATTCCATTAAGGCGTGTTCTTGCAAGAATTGTTGAGAGATCTGCTTCATAGAAGCATCTATAAAAGAAGGCAAAAACCAAGCATTCTCTGTTTGAGCCCTTTGTTTAACTTCTTCTAGTGCTGGGTTATTTTGTCTCATCAATTGTTGTCCTAACGCTACAAAACCAGCGATCCTTGCTTGAATTTCCATGTTTTTGTTTACCTTTATTCCACAAAAGTACGTTACTAATTTTTAAATTTTTTTTATGGCACTTAAAATAACAGATGAATGTATTAATTGTGGAGCTTGTGAACCAGAATGTCCTAATAATGCGATCTATGAAGGTGGTGTAGAATGGGCAATGGCTGATGGTACCACAGTAAAAGGATCTTTTACATTAATGGATGGTTCTTCAGTAGATGCAGGTCATAGAAATGCACCTATTGCTGCAGATACTTATTATATCACTGCGAATAAGTGTACAGAATGTCAAGGTTTCCATGAAGAACCTCAGTGTGCTGCTGTTTGTCCAGTAGATTGTTGTGTGAATGATGAGTTGTATCAAGAAACCATTGATCAGCTACTAGCTAAAAAAGAAAAGTTACATTTGTAATAATCGAATAAAAAAAGGGAATTTGATTCCCTTTTTTTATTTTTAAGTATTGTAAAATTTTAGATTCTAGATTCATGAAAAAGAAAGTTGCATTGGTTACAGGAGGTTTGAGTTCTGAAGCACAGATTAGTTATAAAAGTGCTAAGACAGTGATGAACGCCTTGGATAAAAACAAATACGATGTTTATTTAATTGACATACATCCAACAGGCTGGTGGTATGAAAATACTGCAGGTGAAGAAGTAGCAGTAGATAAGGCAGATTTTAGTATTGTAGAAGGAGGTCAAAAAATTAATTTTGATGTTGCCTTAATGTGTATTCATGGAACTCCAGGGGAGGATGGTAAAATGCAAGGATATTTTGATTTAATTGGTCTTCCTTATACAAGTTGTGATACTTCTACTTCTGCGTTAACATTTAATAAAAGATATACTGTTGCAGTGGCAGGATTTGGAGGAGTGGGTGTTGCAAAATCACTTCATTTATTTGCAGAAGCTTCAACCCAACCAGAAGATATTTTAGCACAATTAAGTTTGCCTGTTTTTGTAAAGCCTAATAATGGAGGAAGTAGTTTAGGAATTAGTAAAGTAAACACAGCTGCTGAATTAGCGCCTGCATTAGAAAAAGCTTTTAAAGAAGATACGCAAGTGTTGGTAGAAGAATTTATCAGTGGAAGAGAATTTACCATTGGTGTATTTAAATCTAAAGGGGTTACTACGGTTCTTCCTATCACAGAGATTATTACTGAAAACGAGTTTTTCGATTTTGAGGCAAAGTATCAAGGTAAGAGTAAAGAGATTACACCAGCGCAGGTTTCGGAAACCATGTTTGCTGACTTAACAGCTGCAGCAAAAAAAGTATATGCAACTTTAAATTGCAGAGGGGTTGTTAGAATAGATTTTATCTA
>CALCEA010000069.1 GCA_937900675.1 uncultured Chitinophagaceae bacterium | reverse complement strand
TGCCCACTTTGGCAGCCATATCTACTTCTGCACCCAATGCTGCAATCGCTGCAGCTACATTCGCCGGTGCACCACCCGCTTTCTTTAAAAAATTTTGTCCCTTAGATAAACTTGTTCCTCTATCTGTACAAATCATATCAATCAAGGCCTCGCCAATACATAATACTTTGTTCATAATTCTTTTATTAATGACCTACACTCGGCATTTGAGTGACTTCTGTTTTTTTATCAGTTTGTATAAACAATGTCAATACTGCAGCAATGATTAAAAACACTCCACCAAAACTGATCGCTTTTCCTGGATCATTGTTTAAGAAATGTTTTAAAATATATCCAAAGCTAATGTTCTGAATTAACATAGGTATTACAATCATCATGTTAATGATACCCATGTATACACCATATTTCTCTTTTGGAATTTTATGTACCACTAGTAAATAAGGAATACCCATCATGCTAGCCCATGCAATTCCAAATCCTGTCATTGGAATAAATAATGCATTCTTATCTGTGATGTGTGGGAATATTAATAAACCTACACCTGCCATGATCAAACAAATGATATGAATAAATTTTGGACTCATTTTTTTAGCCAACCATAACAATCCAAAAGCAGATAAAAAAGTAACTACATTGTACCAGCCATTCACTAAACCCGTCCAACCTACTGCTTCATCATATGCAGGATTGTTTTGGTATACAGTGGTATTCCAAACAGATTGTGCAATACTTTTTGAAGCGTTTTGCCAATAGCAAAACAAAGCATACCATTGAAACAAATACACTAATCCTAATTGCCACATTACTTTGGGCATATCTTTAATGGCTAAAGCAATTTCAACAAAAGGTGTCCATATTTTTAAAGGCTCACTTTTTAATTTAGCCAACTCTTCTTCAGTGGGAGGGATCTCTGGTGTTTTAATCACTGACCATGTTACTGATGCAATTGAGCAAAAAGTTCCTAAGAAGAAACTAGCGTATACCCAATAAGGTAAGCTACCATAATGGCCTGTTATTTTTTTCTGGAAAACAAACAATGAAAGATTCGCCAATGTAATTCCTAGGCCAGTAAAAAAACTCTGAGTTAAAAAACCAGCAGCATGTTGTTCATTAGGAAGCTTGTCTGCAATAAATGCACGATAAGGTTCCATAGCAGTATTGTTGGCAGCATCTAAAACCCATAACAATCCCACTGCCATCCATAAAGCACTACTAAAAGGGTATAAGAATAAACATAAACTACAAAGTAAGGCCCCAATCATAAAATAGGGCTTTCTTCTTCCAAATTTGGGTGACCAGGTTTTATCACTCATTGCTCCAATAATGGGTTGAATCAATAATCCAGTCATTGGTCCAGCCAAATTCAATAACGGAATTTGATCGGGGCTTGCCCCCAACATATCATAAATTGGATTGACTGCAGATTGTTGTAGACCGAAGCTATATTGAATACCTAAAAAACCAACATTCATGTTGATGATTTGAGCGAAACTCAATTTGGGTTTAAAAGACATAGCGGTTTTATTTTGGTTTAGCAATGCGTTCTCTAAATATAGTCAATTTGCTATTTTGACACTTTAATTGATGCAGAGATTTGCTATTTTTTGAAAATAATTTACAACGCAAACGGTTGCGCTACTTATCTTTGAGCCAATCTATATAATACTAGTTCATGTCATTCACTTTGCAATTTCAAAAATCGGCGGTACTTCAAGCACTCAGGTATCATTTCATCAAACAATCAGAGATCAAAACCTTATTGGTTATTGTAAATGTATATGCCATAGCAACTGCCATTTTATTGTATTATAAAAAAATTCGACCAGAGTTATTTTTATTAGGCTCTGTATTATGGATTGTTTTAATGCTCTTGTTCTGGTACATTTTGCCATGGTGGTTTTATAGAAAGACCCCACTTTTTAAATATGAGTGGCAATTTAACTACGATCAAAAAGGGGCTAATTTGGTTTGCCAGCAAGGGGAAGCGGCTTGGGAATGGTCTGAAGTGAAGCATTATTTTGAGAGCCCTGCCTTTTTTCACTTTTATTTCGGGCCTAAATCTTTTTTTATTATCCCCAAAGAGCCCTTTTCTTTTGAGGAACAGCATGAAATCAGGGGCTTTTTGAAATAAAAAAACGCTTCCATTTTGCTCTTGATTGTTAGTTTTAAAGCCTATTTGGCCCTATTTTTAAACAAAATTCCCAATGTGCATAATTGTGCAAACAAAAAAGCAAATAAAATATGACTTTTTTAACAAAAAGTATATTTTTGCGCCGTAAACAAAAACTATTTACAATGTC
>CALCEA010000068.1 GCA_937900675.1 uncultured Chitinophagaceae bacterium | reverse complement strand
TTTCTAATCTACCATATCTAACATGGCTTAAGTTCTTTAACCACTCAAAATAAGATACAGTTACACCACCAGCATTTAAATACATGTCTGGAATAACCAATACCCCTTTCTTTGCAAAAATTTCATCAGCTTCTGGTGTCAATGGACCATTCGCAGCTTCACCAATTATTTTCGCTTTAATCTTTGGTGCATTGTTTGCATCAATTACATTTTCTAAAGCTGCAGGAATTAAGATATCACATTCTAATTCCAATGCATCACTACTCTTTTCAATATTAGTAGCGCCTGGGAAATTTAAAATACTTCCAGAAGCTTTTCTATGTTGGAATACTTCTTCCTCGTTCAATCCATCTTTGCAAAAGATTGCTCCTTCGTACTCAGCAATAGCAACTACTTTTGCACCATGCTCTCTGAAGAATTTAGCAGAATAATATCCCACATTACCTAAACCTTGTACAATTACATTTTTATTTTCAATGCCCACTTCTAATCCTTGCTTCTTCATAATGTCTGGCATCAAACACACTTCTCTTACACCATAGAATACACCTAAACCAGTTGCTTCTTTTCTTCCTCTAACACCCCCTAAAGAAATTGGCTTACCTGTTACACAACCAGCAGCATCAATTTCACCTGGCTTTAAAGACTGATAAGTATCTACAATCCATGCCATTTCTCTTTCGCCTGTTCCGTAATCTGGAGCTGGCACATCAATACCAGGGCCAATAAAGTTTTTCTTTACCAACTCTGCAGTATATCTTCTAGTGATTTTTTCTAATTCATACGGACTTAAACTTCTTGGGCTAATTTTAATACCACCCTTTGCTCCACCAAATGGCACATTCACAATAGCACACTTGTAGGTCATCAATGCAGCCAAGGCCATCACCTCATCCTGATTTACCGCCATACTAAAACGGATACCCCCCTTACAAGGTGATTTATGTTGTGAGTGTTGAATTCTGTACGCTTCAATTACCTCAATTCTACCATCATCCATCTTCACAGGGAAACGCATGCTATAAATACTGTTACATGCTTTAATTTGTTCTAAAATACCTTTCTCCCACTTTGTAAACTTAGATGCTTTGTCAAAACTTTTCTCTACACTGTGAAAAAAGCTATACTCATTATTTGTTGACATAAAATGTGATTTAAATTATTTTTCTAGATTGGTTATTTTTTTATCAAGATTGGCTACATATAAAAATAGTCCAATCAAAATGATGGATACAATGGTCATCACTAAAAAGATCTTTCCATTTTGAACCATGAACCCATTATTGTTTGTTGCTTGTAACAATTGAATCATAATATTTGTTTAAATTAATTTATAAGAGCCCTTCTTTTTTAAGTTTAATCATTTGATAACGGATTTGTAAAGTACTAATCCAAACACCTAATAAAGTCCATCCAATTACTGCTGGATAAAAAACAGTACGCATACTTGCCGTCATGTCTTTACCATTAATACCTGGATTACCCTCACTACCTTGTCCACCTGGATGCAATGATTCAGACAATCTTGGTAAGATCCATAATGTTGGGAATAACATAAAGAAAGCAAACACATTGTATACAGCAGATAATCTTGCTTTTTTTTCTTGATCTATTAATGATCCTCTTAAAACAAAGTATGCGAAGTAAATAAGTAATGCAATGGCAGCACCATTTTGTTTTGGATCACCCACCCAAGGGCTACCCCATTGATAGTTTGCCCAAACTGCACCAGTAATAATTCCTAGTACACCAAAAAGCAAACCAATACTCGCATAAGCTGATGCATAAATATCGTTGATGATATTTCCGTTTCTTAAATATTTTATTGCATACCAAAGAGAAACAAAAAATAAAATCATCATGCCAAACCACATCGGAACATGGAAGAAAAAATTACGAATAGACTCCTGCATTCGGTCGTCTAGTTTGGGTACTTCTACCAAGAATCCATAAGTACATGTATATAATAAAAGTACAAAGGACAAAAGCTTCCACCATTTAGCTCTCAACATAGTTTAATAGGTTTTATACCAATACGCACTAAAACTAACAATTGTTTGCAAAACTAGGTAGTTTCAAACAAATGGCCAATTTTTAGCGCCTTATTTAGTGGAACAAAATTAGTGCTAATGTTGTACATTTGCGTCCATAATTTTCATGCCGTAACATGAA
>CALCEA010000067.1 GCA_937900675.1 uncultured Chitinophagaceae bacterium | reverse complement strand
GATTCAAGTTTGAGAATCAATTGATGGAAGATCATTTTAATGAGAACTATATGGAAAGCACTAAGTTTCCAAAAGCAGATTTCAAGGGCTATATTAAAAATATCAAAGAGGTAGATTTTGCTAAGGATGGTAATTATCCAGTAACGGTTGAAGGTGCTTTGACTATACATGGCGTAAGCAAGCAAGTAAGCACAAAGGGAACCATGCAAGTACAAGATGGAAGGCCAACTTTGATTGGAGAGTTTAGTGTTGCGATAAAAGATTACGGCATCAAGGGATTATATATAGGAGAGAAGATTGCAGCAGATGCAAAAATCAAAGTGAATTGTAAATACCAAAATTAGAATCATTAACAAAATTAGCACCATGTTGCAAAAGCGCATCTTATTTTCATTGCTATTCGTAGTAGCAGTTATTCAAAGCATAAACGCTCAAAATATTGATTTGTTCTCTGAGAAAAGTTCCTTGTCCAATAAAGATATTGTAACAGGCACTTTTAAATCCACTAGAGTTGTGAATGGACAATCTATTGAAAATGTTGGTGCGGGCGTTTTGGATTTTAGAATCTTACACAGATTTGGAACCATTAATCAAGGAGCTTATAATTTATTTGGCTTGGATCAAGCCACTATGAGAATAGGATTGGATTATGGTATCAACTCTAGATTAATGATTGGAGGTGGAAGAAGCACATATGAAAAACAATATGATGCTTTTGTAAAATATCGAATCATTCGCCAACAAAGCGGCGAGAGAAATATTCCATTAAGTGTTAGCTACGCTGGAACCACCATCTACAAGTCTTTAAAAGATGTAGTGACTACTTACGAACCTTATAAAACAGATAGATTAAGTTTTGCGCATCAGGTATTGGTGGCGAGTAAATTAAACGATTATGTATCTGTTCAATTTACACCCACACTAGTGCACTATAATATGGTAGAACATAAAACCATCCCGAATGATTTTTATTCATTGGGTACAAGCTTTAGATTAAGAGTAAGTCCAAGAGTAAATATCACTACAGAATATTATCACCGATTTGATAAATTAACAGGATACTATGATCCCTTAACTATTGGAGTAGATATAGAAACGGGCGGTCATGTGTTTCAACTGCATGTTACCAATACAACGGGTATGACAGAGCGAACTTTTATTAATGAAACCACTGGCTCTTGGGGTAAGAGTGATTTGAGATTTGGTTTTAATATCTCTAGGGTATTCACTGTTAGAAAACCAAAAGAGTTAAGAGGGTTATAAGAGTCCCGCTCGCGGAGACTCTTATAGAAAGAATTCAATAATGAGTCTCTTAAAGAGGACTCTTTATTATAAATAAAATTTTATGAAAAAAGCGATAGGTTTGGTTTTGATCTTTATTTTACTATTTGCAGCTGCAGGCTACTATTATGTATTTGTATATGCAAAGAATCATCATAGAGATGTACAGGCAGAAAAATCTATTGTGGTGGTGGCAGATTCATTGAGCGCTGCTTTTGGAGCAGATGAAGCAAAAGCCAATGCTACTTATTTAAATAAAGCCATTGAAGTAACTGGTGCGATAATCAATATTGAAAAAAATCAAGCAGGTCAAACAACTATTTTAGTTGGAGACAAAGCTGCTTTCTCTAATGTATCTATCACTTTAGCTACACCACTCCCCTCCAAATATGGTGTAGGGTCTACTATTACTGTTAAAGGAATCTGTACTGGTGCTTTAAGCGATGTGGTAGTGACGGATGGGGTGGTGCAATAAATTTTATTGCTTTTTCCCTAACTTGTAGTTCAATTCTAAGTTTATTTTACTAAACTCATTTTTTATGAAAAAAATAGTAGCGGGTATTTTATTGGCTTTGTGTTTTTCTAATGCGCAAGCACAATTAACAAAGGAAGAGAAAAAGTTGATGGAGTATATTGATGCCAATATGCCAAGAGCGATTG
>CALCEA010000066.1 GCA_937900675.1 uncultured Chitinophagaceae bacterium | reverse complement strand
GATGGGATACCTGATGATAATGAATGTACAGATATTGCAAAAATTATTGAAAGTAATTCAAGTAATCTAGGTCAATTAAATAGGAAAAGTTGGACATTGACAGATCGTGAGGAATCGCAAAATCCAAATTGGGCTGGTAGTTCTTTTGGTGCATTAAGATCTGAATGTACTCAATTAAATTATGGTCAAATTTTTCTTCCTTCAACAGCTCCTACTAATGCTTTAGATACTGTAACTACTCTCGATTTCGATATAAAAAATTTAGGTACTGTAGTATATAGAGAAGTATATGTAAAAATGCCGTCAACTAATAGTTTTAAAAATGCAAATCAAATTTCTTTTAGAATAGGAAGTAATTACATTACTTGGTCAGCAGCAATGTTGTATTTGGCGCATAATGGTTCTTCAATTTTGTCAAATGCGCCAATTGAGGGAGGTGGAGGAAATAGTTCAATCTATTTAAATACTAATAGTAGTGATATGAAATTAGTATCACAAACTAAATATAATAATTTAGGCGGTGGTGCTGTGAATTATCATGGTGGGGAATTTGTAGTAAGCCCTGCCAATTCAGGAAAATGGTTTAGAGTTGGTATTTCAATTCAAGATGGAATGAACAACGAGAATGCTTCTGTTCAATTTAGATTAAATGGAACTGGTAATTGGTTGCCAGTTAATATTGCTAATGGATTTCAGTTTGCTGCAACTAATTATGAGACACTAAATAATATTCCAAATCCATGTGATACAGATGGGGATGGTATAATTAATAGTTTAGATTTAGATTCAGACGGAGATGGTTGCCCAGATGCGAAGGAATCTAATGTATCCGGGACTTTGTTAAATGGAACATTGAAGAATGGTACCATTGCTAGTCCAACTACTACCAATAATGTTGCAAGCTCAAGAGCTGCTGGGCCTTTTGGTTCAAATGGTTTAGCGGACAATGTAGAGACATCTTTGGATAATGGGGTAGTGAATTATATAACTTATTATAATATTAATGCTTTAAATGCTAATATTAATGCCTGTTTAGATTCTGATGGAGATGGAATAAATGATGTTTTTGATTTGGATGATGATAATGACGGAATTCCAGATGATACTGAGACAACTTGTACTAACGCAAATAATACAGATAAATCAGGTATTACCATTTCTTCTTCTGTAACATGGACTTATAATGGTTCAAATACTTTTTCTAATTTATTAGATGGGGTAGATGGATCCGCATATGTTGCATATCCTCCAACTACAACAGGGGCTTTGAATAATCAAACAATTTTACAATTTGATTTACCAAGGCCTAAACTACTTACTTTAATTGAGTTAGGTAACTATCCTGGTCAAACACCTTTCACTGCAGGTGGGACATATAAATTACAAGGTTTTGATGGAACTAATTGGATTGATATTGGTGGAACACAAAGTTTTGCTAGTACGACTAGAATTAATGCAAGTAATAATTCCTATAAATTAGATATGTCATCTAATATTACTCCATTTAGCAAATATAGAATATGGGGTATTTCTGTTGTAGGGGTGGGCAATTGGATGAATGAAGTGTATTTTGAAGAAAGATCCTGTGTAGATAAAGATACTGATGGAGATGGGGTAAAAGACAGATTAGATTTAGATAGTGATAATGATGGCTGTTCAGATGCAAAAGAAGGAGGAAGTTTTAGTTTAAATAGTGGTTTAACTTTTAGTTCAAGTTCAGCTGCCGGTGTTGCATCCAATACAACGCTAAATAATGCACAAATTACTGGCACAGTTTTTGGCACTAATGGATTAGCAAATTTACTTGAAACAAATGCTGATTATGGAATCATAAATTATAAGTCATATTATTCCACTTATGCAATTGTATCTAATAAGCAGGTTTGTAATCAAACAGATTCAGATGCAGACGGAATAGCTGATGTATTAGATTTGGATGATGATAATGATGGGGTGTTGGATACAGTGGAGTGTCAGTTTAAAAATATTTTGACAAATCCTGGTTTCGATACTGATGCAACTGGCTGGACGGGAAGTACAATTTGGGGATATCAGGCAGGTGGTTTTTTATGGGCACAAAATATCAATCAGGTAGATCAACGAATTTCTCAATCCTTTAGTAAACCAGGTTTTGATCCTTTATCTACTACAACAACAATTTCATTAGATGTAAATACTAATGGTGCAGGTTATACAATCATTAATACTGATACTGCAAAATTGGATATCATTATTAATAATGTTGTTTATGCTAGAATTACCAATCCTAATGGTCTAGCTACTGCATCTGTTGTGGGTTTAAATGGAGGTTTTGTAAACAAATCTTCAATTGATATTACTGCAACAAATGTCCCCACTACGAATGTGGTAATTACTGTCCCTACTAGTATATTCACAAATACAAATACCATATCATTAAGTTTCACTGCATCAAATGATGATTTTAGTATTGACAATATTTATGTTGCGACTACGGCTTACTCTTGTGATTTAGATGGTGATGGAATTCCCAATAGTTTAGATCTTGATTCAGACGGAGATGGTTGTTCAGATGCTAAAGAAGCTAGAGTGACTGGAACTTTAACAACTGGAACTGTAGTAAACTTGGTAGATAATAATGCTGGTGCAGGAACAGCCACTGCCACTACTGCAAACTTTGCTAACTCAATAGCTTCCGGGCCCTATGGAACAAATGGTTATGCTAATACTTTAGAAACCTCTTTAGAAAATGGCGTTGGAAACTATTCTTCTACATACACCACTTATGCATTAGACAAAACAAAAGAATTATGTACTGATAGTGATGGTGATGGTATACCAGATTCATTGGATTTAGATGATGATAATGATGGTGTTTTGGATCAAACTGAAGATATTTGTCAATATATTTTTCTTGAAACCTTTGGATCAACTTTACCTGGTCTTACGATACCCAATTCAAACATTTTAATTACAAGTAGTGAAGGATCAATCTATAATGCAGTACCAACACATCCTTCTGGATATTGGTTTGCAGGAAAACTTGACAATACACCTGATGATGTTAATGGTAATATGTTGATGGGATATAATATTGCGTCAACTAAAATAGTTTATACAAAAACAATTACTGGGTTAACTGTTGGGCAGCAATATGAATTTTCAGCCTACATTGCAAATCCTTTAACCTCATTAGGTACTTTTTCAAATTTAGCCTTACGAGTTAAAAATGCTGCTAATACAATATTAGATACACTTAATACTGGAAATATTTTACAAGGAAATTTTAATTGGATTAAGTATAGCATGGTAGTTAATGTGCCTAGTACTTCAGTCACTTTTGAAATCAAAACAAATACTTTTGGAAATAATAATACTGGGGAAGATTTTGTCATTGATGATATTGGGGTTAAAAAAGTTGGATGTGAAGATCTTGATGGTGACGGTATACCCAATAGATTAGATTTAGACTCTGACGGAGATGGTTGTCCTGATGCAAAAGAGGCTGGGGTTAATGGAACTTTAACTACTGGAACAGTAATTAATACTACTAATAATACAAGTTCTGGCGCTTATTCTACTACCGGTGTTTCAAATGCCATAGCTGCTGGACCTTATGGTAATAATGGATTGGCAAATGGTGTTGAAACCTCTGTAGATGCTGGAACAATTAGCTATACAAATAATTACAAAAGATATGCTATTGATAAGAGTATCAATTTTTGTACAGATACAGATGGTGATGGAGTGCCTGATCCAATTGATATTGATGATGACAATGATGGGATTAGAGATTTTATAGAGCAAGGTTCTTGTCCAGCAATTTCCTCATCTGGATTAACATTTACTGGAAGTACAAATTCAGTTAGGATGAGTGGTGGTGCATTAAATGCAGTTTCCACTACGAATGGAGCTTGGCAAACTGCGTATTCAAATCAGTCCTTAGCTTTACCTATACATTTTGAGTTTAGACAGAATAGTAATAATGCTTATTCTATGATTGGATTGAATCCTGTAGATGCAATAAAGACTTTAACAAATTTTAATGATAATGGTTATAAAATATATTTCAATACAACAAATGTTCAAGGTTATATGCCTAATAATGGCATAAATGCTTCTAGTACATATCCTGGTAATACAGCGATAGTTTCTGGGGATTTATGGGAGATGGATATAGATTTATTTGGATACCTGACAGTAAAAAGAAATGGGGTAAACTATATCGCATTTCAAGCTGTTAATTCAAATTATAATCTAGCTATTAGCTCTTACAATGACGCAAATAATAGTCCAACCACTTTTACTGACTTATTTATTAATGCTAAATCAGTTACAATTAGTGGAACTACAACTAATTGTACGGAATTAGATTCAGATGGAGATGGTGTGCCCAATAGATTAGATTTAGATAGTGATGGAGATGGTTGTACAGATGCAGTTGAATCTAATATTACTGCTGATTTGACTAGTGGTAGTGTGGTTAATGGTACTGGGGCATTGGTTAATGGTACCTATAGCTCAACAACTACAACCAATACCAATAAAGCCATTGTGGTAGGACCATATGGAACTAATGGTTTGTCTAACAACGTAGAAACTTCAACTGATAACGGTATTACTTTTTATACGCCTTCTTATAATTATGCTATTACAAGTTCTACTCAGGCTTGTCTAGATTCAGATGGAGACGGAGTTGCTGACATTTTTGATGTAGATGATGATAATGATGGTATACCTGATTTTACAGAATCTAAATCTTGCCCAGAGATTAGTAATCTTAGTTTTAATGGCTTGGCAACAGTTGTTAAATCTAGTAATTCTTTAACTGTTTCTTCTTCTTCAAATGGAACTTGGCAAAATGCGTATTCTAATGAAAATTTAGCTTTGCCTATTCATTTAGAATATAAATCATCACAATATACGCCAGATGCCATGATAGGGTTATTTCCTAAACTTGGATCAAAAGCAACTGGTACATATGCAGATGATGCTTATAAGGTATACTACACTAATTCAAATATTTATGGGTATTTGCCAAATACAGGGGTAAATCCTGCGGCTTGGAATCCAACAGCTGTAGCAAATTCTGTAACTCAAAATGCGCAAAATTATGGTGAACTATGGGAAATGGATATAGACATAAATGGATATGTGAAAGTAAAAAGAGGAGGAGTAATTTATAAACAATTCCAAGGTATAAAATCTGATTATAATATAGCATTATCAACACCTAATGCGACTACAACATTTGTAAGAACTTTTACTGATTTAAAATTAATTAGTGCTTCTGTTACTACATCTGCTGGAGTTTTAACAACATGTACAGAATTGGATACAGATGGGGATGGAACGCCTAATAGATTAGATTTAGATAGTGATGGGGATGGTTGTTCGGATGCTAAAGAAGCTGGAGTGCCTGGTGTTACTACAACTACTTCAGCACCATTTGGAGCAAATGGATTTGCAAATAATGTAGAATTAGGTGTTGAAACAGGTTCAGTTAGTTATACATCCACTTATGCATATGCAATAAATAGCACTGTTAGTTTATGTAAAGACAATGATGGTGATGGAGTACCTGATTTAATTGATATCGATGATGATAATGATGGAATTATAGATTATGATGAGCAAGTGTCCTGTCCAACTTTAACGGGGTATACTTTTAATAATGCTAACAAAGCAGTTTTAGGTACAAATAGCATCACTACAAATAATGCTAGTACTTGGATTAATAACTATTCTAATCAAAAGCTTAGTTTACCAATACATTTAGAATACAACTTAGCAGATATCAATGGATCCTCGTTTATTGGATTTATACCAGTCAATTACAATAAAATATTAACTACTGGAAATTACACAGACGAAGCTTACAAAATATATCATTCCAATGGAACCTATTACAGTCAAATGCCTACTCAATGGATTCCAAGTGTTACCACACAAAATGTTGGCGATTTATTTGAATTAGATATTAATATAAATGGAGTAGTTACGGAGAAACAAAATGGAGTAGTTGTAAGAACCTTCAATGGAGCATCAACAGATTATTTCTTCACTTTATCATCTTATAATTACAGATCCTATGCCAATGTTAAATTAATTACTAGTGCAGTTGATGGGGTTGCCTGTACTCAATTAGATACTGATAACGATGGCAAACCCAATTATTTAGATACCGATAGTGATGGGGATGGTTGTAATGATGCAGTAGAAGCGGGTTCTGCTCCAGTTGGAACAACTGTTCCTTTGACTGGTACAGTGGGTTCAAATGGATTGGTTAATACCAAAGAAATAATTACATCAGGTGTAGAGACTGGTAAAATCACCTATACATTAAATTATAAGAATGCAATTGCTTCCAATTTAAATGGATGTACGGATACGGATGGTGATGGAGTTCCTGATTTAATTGATGTGGATGACGATAATGATGGGGTACCTGATTTTACAGAGTCTCGTTCTTGTCCTTTATTGACTGGATTAACAATGACTGCTTTAACTGGAGCAGGAATTGTGCCAACTTTTACACAAAATAATCAGAATAATACTTTCACTATTTCAATGACTAGTACAAATGGAAATTGGAATAATACTTATAGTACGCAGTCATTCACACTTCCGATTCATTTAGAGTATAGAACCAATAATCTTGCAGAAGGTATGATTGGATTTATCCCAACATATGGTCAAAAGACTGTATTGAATACTTATACAGATGAAGCAATAAGATATTATCATTCTGGTGCAACTTTTTATGGTCAAATGCCGAATGCATGGACAGTAGCATCCACAGCTGTAACTACCACTGATTTAATGGAATTGGATATTGATATTACTGGTTTTATGACTGCTAAAAAGAATGGGGTAGTCGTAAAATCATATCAAGCATCGAATTCGGATTATTATTTTGTTTTATCATGTGCTGGTGCAACCACTAGATTATTTACAGATGTAAAATTAATTGCTAATAGTGCAACTGGATTAACTTGTACAGAAGTTGATACTGATGGAGATGGTATTCCAAATAGAATTGACTTAGATTCTGACGGAGATGGTTGTAATGATGCACTTGAAACTGGAGCTGCAACTGCAGGAACTACCGTTCCATTATCGGGTAATATGGGTTCCAATGGATTATTAAATACTCTAGAAACAAGTACTGACGTAGGTACTATTAGTTATACAAGCACCTATTTTAATACTTTAACAAGTGGCAATTGTTTTGCATGTGAAGCTAATTTTGGTGTAGCAATAAGAAATGATGGCTTTAATGGTGTGTTCTGTCCTGGAACTACTTACACCATGAGAGCACCTTCACAAACACCATTAAATGATTTTAGTTTCCAATGGCAAAAGAATGGTGTGGATATAGTTGGTGCAAATGCTTCCATATATTCAACCAATACTGCAGTTGCAGGAGATATCTTTAAAGTTAAGGTTACGCAAATTTCAACGGGAGTTAAGTCAGTTTTATTGCCATATATAGATTGGCCAATGAATGTAAAGCGTATGGCCGAAGGTTCAAGTAACACAATGGGATACATTTATGGTAAAAATGTATTTGTATGGGGTAAAAATGATTATGGACAGATTCCTGGATCTGCTTCAACCAATAATTTTGCTCCAACCTTACTTGCTAAATCTGGAAGTTTATTATATGCTGATTCAATTACACAATTAGGATTCACAAATTATTCAGGTTATGCGCTTACAAGTTCTGGAAAATTACATGTTTGGGGAACTGGATCAGCAGCTGGTGCTGCCTACATTATTAATGGTACCGGTAAGGAACAGCTTGAGCCAATAGAATTGACCGCACAATCTAATGTTGGAGCTTCTACTAATATTTCAAATCTATTATTTGGAAAGACAATTGTAAAAGTTTCTCCAAGTAGAACCAATATTTTTGCATTAACAAGTGAAGGTAAATTATATGCATGGGGTTTAAATAATAATGGACTTTTTGGAAATGGTAATACAACCAATTCAACCACTCCTGTTTTAGTTTCACAAACCAATTTTGCGAACAAGTTAATAGTGGATATGTATACTATTAATGAAGACCTTATTGTATTGTGTTCAGATGGAACTATATATAGTGCCGGATATAATTCAACTTCTACTTTAACTGCAAAGAATAATGGATCGATACAATATACAAGAGTAAGTAAGATATTTAAAGGAATTCAGACATCTGGAAATTTAATTGTTCAATCAAAAGAAGGGGAAGTGCATGCTACAGCTCCTGCTGGTGCTTATGCATTAGGTATTAATGATACCAGATCTTTTGCCAATTTTTATAATTTAAGTCAAGATACATCCTTTAAAAGAACTTCTGGTGCTAAGCAGATTGTTAATGTAGAAGGTAATTCTACTAATTTAGGAGTTGCTTATTCTTATGCTTATTTTTTAGCTGCCGATGGTAGTTTATTTAGTACAGGTTATAATGCAAATGGAGAGTTAAATGATTCTACTTTAACAACAAGTAGAGTGCTTAAACAAGTTAATAATAATGGTACTATAAGAGGAGAGACTGTTATAGATGTTAACACAACTCCTCAAAACGCCTATTTTGTTACTTGTTCAAATAAAATGGCAGTTGCAGGTGATAATACCAATGGACAGCAAGGAACTTGTAATACAACTACATCTCAAAATGCAGTTGTATCTACAGTCATTGCTCCTGCACCTATTATAAAACCTTTGATTGATCAAACGGTTTGTGTTGGAGCTGCTATTTCTATACCATCTACTGTAACAATTGCAGATCCATTTGCAGGCAACATAACCTATCAATGGTCATTGAGCGCTACTCCAGTTACTGTGCCGGTATCTTCAAATGGTAATTATTCAACAGGAATATCACAAACATTTACCAATATAACTGGAGCAACTGCAGCAAGTTACAGTGTAGATTCTGCTAGAATGGGGGCTCCGACAACTGCAGGTAATCCAAAAACAGGATCCTCTACATTTTATAGATTAACCGCTGGACAAACTGGAAATGCTTGTACAAATACAGATGATATAGCAATTTATGTTACTCCTAATACACAGTACACTTTACCTTCTAACACAATTTGTGCTGGTACGGTAACCACCACTATTGTTGGTACATTGGTATCTGGTACCAGTGGAGCTGCAAAAACATACTGGCAAAGAAGTAGTGATGGTGGAAGTTCATGGGCAACCATAACTGCTAATTTAGATGCAGCTGCTTATTCTGTTACTTATTCAACTTTTACTACTCCAACATTAACTTTATCTGCAAGCCCAGCTTCAATTAATGGGTTTAAATATCGATTAGTCACTACAAATACTTACGGAGAAACTTTAACAAGTACAACTACTGTTTTATCAACAACCTACTCCAATTCCATTCAAGCTATTTTCTCTGTTAGAAAAGTAAGACCTGCTTATAATGGCAATGCAATGACTATTCGTAGAAGTTCTGATAATACTACTTTAAATATTGGTTTTACTGCTAATGGAGACTTAGATACTGCAGCAATTAAAACATTTGTTGGTAATAATAGTGCTTATGTGGTTACATGGTTTGATCAATCTGCTGCTGCTAAAAATCTAACACAAGCAACAGCCAATTTCCAACCTAGGATTGTAAATAATGGCATTATTGATAGAGAAAATGATAGGCCATTTATTAGATTCTTTGGTGTACAATCATCTACAACTGTATTAAATTCATTGAAAGCAAGTACAGAATTTGGTGCAGTTGGTCAAGCATTTATTGTAAATAAAAATTATGCTGATGCTTCAGGTAGTAATGGATTCTTATTAGCTCATAGTGGAACTTATTATAACTATCATTCCAATACAGATAATATTAATCTATTTAATGGTACTTATAATAGTGCAATATTAAATGGCAAGGTTTGGCAAAATGGAATAAGTAAAACACCTTATTCAGCAACAACAGCAATTAGTGCAATTTGGAATACGGCTATGATGGTACATGATGTCCAGCCATTAAATCCAACATCTACAAATACCAATTGGGATAATATTGGTCAAGATAGAAATTCGCATAGAACCAGAAATGGTGGTGGTTATTCTGAAATTATAACATTAACAGCTGCATTAGATTCAGTTTCAAGAAAATCTATTGAAGCTGACCAAGGTTCTTACTATGGCGTTTTTGCTCCACCTGTTTGCACCGATTATTCTAATATTTCCACATTAACGGTGAATACTGCTCCTGTAATTACACAGCAGCCAGTTAATGCTGTTAATTGTAATACTGCAACTAACACTACCACTAATTTAGGTAATGCATTGAATTTCGATGGTGTGAATGATTATGCAGTTACTCCATCCTTATATAATAAAATAAGTTCAAACTCAACACCATTTACTGTTGAAATGTGGGTGAAAGCAGATCAAGCTGGAAATATTTTAACTGAATATGGAGCTACAACAGGAACTACTGCTTCTTTAATTACTTCATCTGGTTTCCAGGATACTTGGTTTGATATATTATCCACTGGAGAGATAAAAGCTAGAATTTGGAATTTAACAGCGATAAGTTTGGGGACTGTTAGTTTTGGGACCTGGAATCATATTGTTTTAAGATATAATGGAGCTAAATTAGAAGGGTTCTTAAATGGAAATAAATCTGTAAATTCTACTACTGCAACAAGAGGTGGATCCAGTGATTTCTTCTTAAGTTTAGGAAAACCATCTGTAACCAATTTAGGTGCAAATGCATATTTTAAAGGTTCTATAGATGAATTTAGAATTTGGAATGTTGCAAGGACTGATGATGAAATTGCCTCTAACTATAAAAAAGAAATTATAGGCAATGAATCAGGTCTTGTAGCTTATTATAATTTTAATCAAGGAACTGCAGCTGGTACAAATACTAGTTTAACTACTTTGAATGATCTTTCAGGTAATACTAAAAACTTATTATTATCAGGTTTATCTATGTCAGGGGCAAGTTCAAATTTAGTTGCTTCCAATACTATTTCTGGGATTAATTCTTCTTTTACAACCATTGCTCCAACTGCAACATCTCATCAATGGCAGGTTAGTTCTGACAATGGAACTACATGGACTAATATTACTGGAGCTCAAATTCCTTTAACAAGTTCTGTTTTTTATAGTGGTTTCAATACCAATAATTTAAAATTAGTTTCAGATAATAAAACAGCAGGTACCAATTTATTGTTCCGTGATATTACTAGTAATAGTTGTGGAATTACAAATTCTAATGTAGTTGCTTTAAATCCTACACCTACTTTGCCAATATTATCTAAAGTTGGAAATACTGTCTTTTGTGAGGGTGGTAGTATAGTATTTTCAACACCAGCAGTGGCTAATACAACTTATCAATGGTATAGAAATGGTATTGCTATAGGTGGTGCTACAAGTAAT
>CALCEA010000065.1 GCA_937900675.1 uncultured Chitinophagaceae bacterium | reverse complement strand
AGGCGACTTGTCTGTACTAGGGCCTATCAATGCATATAAATCTATTGTGGGGATGTTGTTTGCATTTATTATAATCAGAGAAGTTCCCAATACATGGGGCTTTTTGGGAATGGCATTCATCATTATTGGCAGCTATTTTGTTTTAGACACCACAGAAGAAAAATTTTCTTGGCAATTATTTAAAACTCCTGCTATTCAATATAGATTAGCAGCCTTAATATTAACAGGCATTCAAGCAGTGCTAGATAAAAAAGTGATTGAACATTCTAATTTAGAAATAGCTTTTGCAGGTTGGAGTATTTTTGGTGCAGGTTTTTCTTTTGTCTTTATTTTATTTACAAAAGTTTCTATCAAACAAGAAATCAATAAATTCAATACAAGTATTTTATTGAAATATGTTTTTTTAGTTACCACAGTTGGCTTAATGCTAGCATCAACTAATTATACTTTAAGTCATATGCCAGTTGGATATGCACTGGCTTTATTTCAATTGTCTATTTTACTAAGCGTAGTTCTAGGTCATCGATTATTTAATGAACTACATCTTGCAAAAAAATTAATAGGCGCAAGTATTATGATTATTGGATCTGCAATGATTATTCTTCTTAAATAATTAAACTCTTTCTACCGGTCTAGTTAAACAAGTTGGGCCTCCGCCACCTTTAACACTAATCTCTGCCCCTTCGTATTCAATTACTTTACATCCTGCTTTTTCTAAACGCTCTTTGGTGATAGGATTGCCTTTAACCATCAAGCATACTCTTGGCGCTAAGGCAAGTACATTACAACCCATACTATCAAACTCTGCTTCTGGCACTTCTACCAATTCATATCCTCTTTTAATTAATTCATTTCTAAATACAATGGGAATTAACGGAGAATAAACCACTGCCAAATTATTATCCACCGGACTCAACACAGACATCAAATGAAATACATCAGATGGCCCTTTATAATGCGGCATTGGCACCGAAATAACATTTACTCCTAATGGTTCTAACATCTCTGTTATTTGTCTAATGCCCTCTTCATTGGTTCGATAAGTATGTCCAACTGCTAATGTGGTAGAATCTAACCAAGCCACATCCCCGCCCTCAATAGTGCCTGGTGCTTTGATTACACCTAATACAGGAATGCCTTGTGCTTCAAATGCTTTTTGTTCTGCCAAAGGTTCATTTTTTCTTCCTTCCTTACCCATATTACAAATAATCATACCCTTTGCTGTTGCAATGGCTGCATCTCTACAATAAATAGAATCCATATTAACAGACGCATCTTCGGGTAAATAGAAGATCTCTGTTCCATTATCTTTAAATACTTTTTCAAATGCTTCGTACTCACTTAAAGCTTTATTTATTTCAGGCTTACCCAAATAATTTAAAGCTTTCCAATGTTGTGAAATATGCGCATCATCTATGAATGCATCTTTTGCTCTTTTAATAAATACAGATTTTAATTTCCCAGATTCAGAATGCGACTTCATAAATTATATTTTAATTTTTTTCTTGTTTTCTTTTAGTAACTCCCCAAACATAAACAGGAATAGAAGACATAGATAATACAAATCCCCAATAAACAATTTCCTGCCCAGATCCAATAATCATCCACATAAAAAATACAAAAGCCAATGTAGCTAATGTAATTGCAGAATATCTAATCCACTTTGAAAGATTGGCTTCTTTCAATCTAAAAATAATATAGGCTGCAGTAGAAAATAAATAAGGTATTAAAACGGTAAGGGTGGTAAGCAAGATTAAAAATTTAAATTGATCCACCAATCCTTTTGTATAATTCATGATCATGAAAAATGATACCAATACACTTGAAATAGCAACGCCTATGGCTGGCACCCCTTTACTATTTTTCTTTGCAAAAATTGCTGGAAAAAGTTGATCAGCTGCAATAGCAGCGGGTAATTGTCCTTGTATTAAGATATATCCATTTAATGCCCCAAATGCAGCAATAGCAACGCCTGCACTCACCCAATACTTAGCGCCAGCTCCCCAAATTTTCGTAGCAGCATCAGCAAAAGGTGTTACGGTTGTTTTTAATTGTGCGGCGGGAATCATTCCCATGATACTTACAGTACTTAATATATATATTGCAGTTGCAATAAAGGTTCCTAATAGTGTGGCACGCGCAATAGTCTTTTCTGGATTTTCTACACTTCCTGAAGGAATAGTTGCACATTCAATACCCAAAAAGGCAAAAAATGTTAATGTTGTTGTTGCAGTAATAGCAGAAAGTGTACTGGTGCCACTTGCATTAAATGGTAAAAAATTATCCCATTGAATAAAAAACAAACCCACTATACCCACTAAAAAAATGGGTACTACTTTTAATATAGTAGTAATTAACTGAAGTTTACCTGAAGTAAGTACGCCTAAAGTATTAATCCAACTCAAGATCCAAATAGTTGCCAAACCTGTAAATACTGCTAACAAAGAATTTGTTGCTAGTGCTGGGATAAATGTACTAAGTGCACTTATAAAAGAAACGGTGATGGCTGCATTGGTAC
>CALCEA010000064.1 GCA_937900675.1 uncultured Chitinophagaceae bacterium | reverse complement strand
TCTATAACATGATTTTCTATAGACATGTTCATGTCTAGAACTACTTCTTAGAATGTTAAAAAATTAATAGAATATACTCGTATTAATAGAACTTATTCTAAATGATATTATAGCAATAAAATGGATTTTTGTTCGTTTCAAAAACCCATTTTAGAATGTCAATCAATAGATTTTCAAAGTTTTATACTGTCTTCTTATTTTCATTATTTACATTTTTTTCAGTTTCAATAAAATTGAATGCTCAAGTTGTTTCTATATCTGGAGCAGGTAATAATACAACTTGTACTGGCTGGACGGTAATTAATAATGGTGTATTGAACCCATGTGCATCCATTATGCCAAGTAATTTTTACAATTTGGCAATTGGAGAAAATGCGTCTTCTAGCATCAATTTTAATATGAATACTAGTGCAGGTACTGGTTATATTTTGTTAGATTTTGATTTATGGATGGGAAAGTCTGGTAATAACGCTGCGAATACTTCTGATTATGTTAGTATATATTTTAATGGATCTGCTAGTGCCAATGAGTATTTTAGAATTAGTCAAATCTCCAATGGCAATTATACCATAGTTGCATATAATGGAGGAACAATTGTATCTGCACCAATACCTACAGGTACAAGTACAATGGCCAAAGCGGGGAGAGTAATTTTAAAAATACCTTTTACTGGATTTACAAATAGTACCACTCCATTAACATTTTTACATAGCGCAGGAAGTAATGATTATGGTTTTAGTATTTACAGATTCGGTACTAATGATGATTATATAGGTATAAGTACACAACCAGCTAATCAAACAACTTGTCTAGGATCAAATATAAGTTTCTCTGTAACTCCAACTGGTTCGGTTTCTGGAGCAGCTCCATCAAGTTATACTTATCAATGGTATAAAAATGGGACCTTAATTAATAATGGCGGTGTTTTTTCTGGGGCAACAACGGCTACTTTAAATTTAACTGGAGTGACTAGTTCTGAAGCAACCTCTTATACTTGTGTAGTTAGTACAAGTACAGCTTCAGGTACCATTTCTTTTACATCTAATCCAGCAACATTAACTGCTAATGCACTCCCTACTATAACTGGTACTTTGTCTGCTTGTGTTGGTGCAACTTCCCAATTAACGGGTTCTGCAACAGCGAACGTAAATAGTCCTTGGACTTCAAGTAATACAGCTATTGCTTCAGTGAGTGGAACTGGATTAGTTACTGCTATAGCTGCAGGTACTGTTACAATTAGTTATAAAAATACTAACGGATGTATTAATTCAGTAAGTTTTATTTCAAGACCAATTCCTGTTTTAACTAGTTCTTCTGGTAATGCTTATTTATGTGGTGTAAATACCAGTCCAGCAACTACATTCACCATTACATCCAATGCTGCTCCATTTGCTACTAGCCCTTGGGTTTCTAGTGTAGTTGGCGTTGCAACAATAGCTGCAACATCTAGTACAACTAGTAGTGCATTAGCAACTGTAACTGAAGTTGCAGGTGGTACAACCAATATTACTTTTAAAGATGTTTATGGTTGTTCAGTTACTACTGCGTATACTGTTCAGAATGTTGGTATATCTGCCATCACTGCAAATACAACCATATGTACAGGTCAATCTGTAAATTTAAATGCTACTTCAACTGGGAATATTATCAATTGGTATGATGCAAGTGTTAATGGCAATAAATTAAGTTCAGTACTAAGTGGAGTAAATTATGTTGTACAGCCCACCACTCCTGGAACATATACTTATTATGCTGAAGCTGCAATTCAATCAACAACCAATTATTTACCTAGTTTAAATTATTATACTTGGACTGTCCCTAATGGCGTGACAACTCTTTCACTTCAAATGAAAAGTGGTGGCGGTGGATCAGGTGGTTGCGATTCATATTGTGGAGCAGCAGGAAATCCTTCAAAATATATTAATTCATCTATTTCAGTTAACCCTGGCCAATTTTTACAAATTGCACCAGGATTTAGAGGTGGAAATGGTGGTTCGCAAGCAACCAACTGTTGTGGAGGTATTGGAGGTAAAAATGCATATGGATATAATGGTGGTGATGGAGGTGCAGGAGGACCAAGTGGTTGGTCGGGCGCAGGAGGTGCAGGTGGTGGAGCATCTGTTATTAAAATTTTTAATGCAGATGGAAGTTTAGATAGAGAATATATTTTAGCAGGTTCAGGTGGTGGTGGTGGTGGTGGACAATTTGGTGTTGGTGCCAATCCTGTAACTGAAACGTATAGACCAGATGGGGCTATTGCAGGTGCTGTTGGATTAAAGACACCTGGTGATGGAGGTGGTGGAGGTGGTGGAGGTGGTGGTAAGCAAGGAGGTATTGGTGGAGCTGCATCTCCTACAGGAGGTGATGTTGGAGGATCTGGTGGAAGTGATGGTCAAGATCAATTATATGGTTTGACTTTTTCAAAAGTTGCTTCTGGGGATGGTTTTATAACAATTTCTTATGAGTCACAAGGAGTTGGTGCATGCTTAACACCAGTAAGAAAGCCTGTAGTAATTACTGTAACACAAGGAAATGTTGCAGGTACTATCACTGGAACTTCAATTATATGTAAGACTACTGCAACTACTTATTCAACAACAGGAACATTTTTAACTTCTGGAGCAATTGGTACTTGGGCTAGTTTAAATACAGCTGTGGCAACTGTAAATGCAACCACAGGTGTGATAACAGGGTTGACTGCTGGAACTGCTACCATTACTTATACTATTACAGGAGGATGTGGTGGAAATGCTGTGGCAAGTAAACAAATTACCGTTATTGAACAACCAGTTATTACATTACAACCTTCATTAACCAATCAAGGTTATTGTTTAAATACAACAGCAGGTTTATTAAATGCTGCAGCAAGTAACGCAACTTCTTATCAATGGTATTCAACTACTTCTGCAAATCCTTTTGGAAATGCTTTGAATTTTGATGGAACAAATGATAAGATTACAACCACTACAACATTATCTAATGGAGATTATACAAAAGAAGCATGGATCAATATTGCTAATAATACTGGGTCATTAAATATAATTTCTACCCCAACTACTTCAACTACTAGCGATCATGCATTTTATGTAAATACTGGTAAATTAATGGCTGGGCATAATGGTACTTATACTACCGTGCAAGATCCCAATGCTTTAACAATAAATAAGTGGTATCACGTAGCTGCTACATATGTTGCTGCAACCAAAACATTAACCTTATATAAAAATGGAATTCAGGTTGCACAAGCAATTGTGAATAATATGGCAAGTGCATCAAATGGAATTCAAATTGGATCGCATGGTACAGGTGGTTTTTTTGCAGGCTCTATGGATGAGATTCGTGTTTGGAATGTAGCAAAATCAGCAACTGATATTTTGGCTAATTATAATAAAGAATTAGTAGGGAATGAGTCTGGGTTGAGTTTATATTACAAATTTAATAACACTGTTGCATCTGGTACAAATACAAGTACTGTAACAGATAGTAAAAATTCAGGCACTAATGGTATTGCAACCAATTTTGCATTAACAGGTACAAGTTCAAATTATATTGCTAATACGCAAGATGGCAACGGTACCGCTGTGTCTCCTAATGGAACTTCAACTTCCCTAAGGCCATCCACTTCAACTGCTGGAGACTTTTATTATTATATGATCGCTTCTAATGAAGCTTGTATGG
>CALCEA010000063.1 GCA_937900675.1 uncultured Chitinophagaceae bacterium | reverse complement strand
AAAAAGTATATGCAACTTTAAATTGCAGAGGGGTTGTTAGAATAGATTTTATCTACGATGAAAAACAATCTAAGGCATTTATGTTGGAAGTAAATACGGTACCTGGTCAAAGTGAAGCGAGTGTTATTCCGCAACAAGTTCGAGCGTTAGGTTGGACATTGACTGATTTTTATGGAACAATTATTGAAGATACATTAGCTGCTAAATAAATAAAACATTTTACATTGGAAGCCATTGATAAATTATTAAAAAAACCTTTATGGGTAAATATCTTAACTGGTATTGGGGCCATTTTGGTTTTGTTGATCCTGTTTTTCTTTTCATTGGGTTGGATCACAGGGAACGGTAAGACAGAAAAAGTACCTGCGGTAATTGGATTAGATGCAGCTGCAGCTGAAAAGAATTTAACAGCATTGGGATTTGATGTTGTCTTGCAAGATTCTATCTATGTAGATACTTTGGCAAGAAATTCTGTTTTAAGACAGACTCCTGAAGCGGATGAGATTGTAAAAAAGGGCAGAACAGTTTATTTGACAATTAATAGAACGGTTGCTCCACAAGTGGATATGCCCAATTTGATTGGTTTCTCTTTAAAAAGTGCAGAAACATATTTAAAAGTATTGGGTTTAAGAATGGGTACAATAAGTTTAGTACCTGATAGAAATAAAAATGTAATTCTTGATCAATTGGTAGGAGGAAAGCCAATTGCACCAGGAGCAAAAATTGCGTCAGGAACTGTAGTGAATTTCTTAGTGGGTGATGGTGGTGCTGCTGCTGGTTTTGAAGTGCCAGATTTAGTGGGATTAACTGTGAATATGGCTAAGAATAAATTAGCATCGATGGGATTAATGATTGGAATAATTAGTTCAACATCAGCTATTACAGATACCGCAAATGCATTCATTATTCAACAAAGTCCAAGTCCATTCACTGGTCAATTAGATTCTTTGGGTATGCCAATGAAAAATTTAACCATGCAAGGTGGATCGATCGATATTGTGGTGGATAAAGTAGCTCCAGTAATTTCAAAAGACTCAATTAAATAAAAAGTATAAATCAAGCAATATGAAAAATATTTCAGTAGAAGAATTAAAAGCAAAAATCGATGCTGGCGAAAAAATTAATTTAGTAGATGTTCGTGAACCACATGAGCATGAAGCATTCAATATTGGTGGTATTTTATTGCCATTAGGCAAAGTACAGGGATTGGAGACGGATGATATTGATGATTTGAAGAACGAAACAGTGTATGTGTATTGCAGAAGTGGTAATAGAAGCGGTCAGGCTTGTTTAATGCTAGAACCCTATGGTTTTAAAGACATTGTAAATGTGAGCGGGGGTATGTTGGCTTGGCAAGAAAAATTTCCTGGATAGTATTAAAATATTAGCTTAAGTTTAGTATCTAAATTTGATTAGATGAAAAAACTAACCTTAAGCTTATCCTTTTTGTTTTTTGCAACTGTATTTTTTTTAACAGCTTGCAACCAGTCTGCATCCAATACGCAGCAAAATTATCATGATACAACAGGTAGAAAAGACATTCTAACTGGAGGAGTACAAATGATTCCTATTCAAACTGAAAAAGGAGTCTTTAATGTATGGACAAAAAGAGTAGGGAATAATCCTAAGATTAAGGTATTGTTATTACATGGTGGGCCAGGTTCAACTCATGAATACTTTGAATGTTTTGATTCATTCTTGCCTGCTGAGGGAATTGAGTATTATTATTATGATCAATTAGGCTCTGCCTATTCTGATAATCCCAATGATAGTTCTTTATGGAATCTTCCAAGATTTGTGGAAGAAGTGGAAACTGTTCGTAAAGCATTGGGAATGGATTCCACCAATTTCTTTTTATTAGGTCATTCTTGGGGAGGTATTTTAGCAACGGAATATGCTTTAAAGTATCAGCAAAATATGAAGGGGATCATTATTTCAAATATGGTGCCTTCTATTCCAGATTATATTAAATATGCAAATGAAGTATTAGGTCCAAAATTGCCTAAAGATGTGTTAGCAAAGATTAGAGCTTTTGAAGCAAAGGGAGATTATACCAATCCCGAATATTTACAAATTGTTCAAGACTATTATTATCCAGAACATGTTTTAAGAATGCCACCGGCGAATTGGCCAGATCCTGTGAAAAGAGCTTTTGCAAGAATGAATTATCCTTTGTATTTAAGAATGCAAGGTCCTTCAGAGTTTGGCGTAGTAGGAGATGCTGTTTTAAAAACATGGGATAGAAAAGCAGACTTAAATAAAATTTATCGTCCACTACTGAGTATCGGTGGAGAGTTTGACACTATGGATCCTAAAGCGATGGAAGCTTTATCTAAGGCAGTACAAAAAGGGCAATATCTCTATTGCCCTAATGGTTCACATATGTCGATGTATGATGATCAGCAAACTTATTTCAAAGGACTTATTCGATTCCTAAAAGAAACGGGTAAGTGATTTATTTAAGATCAATTTTTACACTTAACCAATAATTTCTACCCGCCATTGGGTAGTAATTATTGGAAGTGATTTTTTGTTGATTATAGATATAGCTATAAGTATATCCATTCGGTTCATATTTTACATCCAATATATTATTGATATAGGCTTGTAATAAAATTGAATATTTCTTTTTGTCCATGATCTTCCAGTGTGCATTGATATCATTTACAAAAAAGCCATTTAATTTTCTAGCATTGTTCTGAGTGTTGTCCAAAAATTGTTCAGAGGTATATTTTGTGGTCCAATAAATATCTAGATTTTTCATTGCTTTCCATTGAAGCGTCCTATTGGTAATAATGGAAGGAGATAATGCAATATCAGTATTATGATGTTTTATTGCTACTTGATTATATTGATCATAATCATCTATATATTCAGTAAACTCTTTTATTTTATTTCTACTAAATGTTACAGAATAGCTGGTATTGAATTTTTTACTCAATGCATATTTTAATTGCAATTCTAAACCAGCTCTATAACTATTAGGAACATTGGTTCTTGTATATGCGCCTACATCATTAATTTTCCCGGTTAATACTAATTGATCTCTATAATGCATATAGTAGAAGTTAGCATTGAATGCGAAGGTATTTTTTTTGATTTCAATTCCAGATTCCCAATCTATCAACTGCTCCCTTTTAGGTTGTTCCGTTTGACTAGCTTCAAAATCATCTCTGTTAGGCTCCTTATTTGCAACCGCTATACTTGTATAGTAGAATATATTCTTGTGTTGATGTGTTATACCTGCTTTTGGATTGAAGAAGCTAAACTTTCTTTCAATGTTTAAATCGGTATTTTTTGTAAATCCATTCATTGTATGCTGAACATTTCTAACTTGTAAGTCAATAAAACTTTTCGTATTAGCGCTTAATTTTCTATCCCATTTAGCATACAAGTTATTTTCAGATTTGTTGGCATCATTGTCATAGTATTTATAATCTTTGGGTGCCAATGATGTACTTAAATAGGGTAGTGTGCCAAAATGTAATCCATCGTATTTACTCCAACCTCCACCTAATGTTAATTCGTTCAGTTTGTCTTGATAAGTAATGGCGGCAATTTGACCATAAAAATCATTGTCCAGCCATCTTCTTCTTACTAGATCTGAGGGCACATTGGTTTTGTTTTTGATATCAATATTATAATCTTTAAAATCAACTCCAGCTTTATATTCTTCGTAATATCCTCTTCCCTTGGTATAATAAAAAGCAGTGTTCCATTTCCATTGTTGATTGATTTGCTTATTGTAAAATAATTGATAATGGTTTTGATAATAATTATCTGTTTGATTCTCGTATGGAGCATCTGCTTTTTCAGTTCCTGCTGGATTAAATGTTCTATTGGTACTTAATAATTCTTCTGGAACCCCATACCAAGCTTGATAGGTTTTTTCTTTTCCACTGAACACATTCAATCTTAATGAAGATTTCTCGCCCCAATAAGTGGTGCTTAGATAAAAGCTTTTTAAGTTGCTTGAAGCTCTATCAATATATCCATCACTTTTAATTTGGCTAATTCTACCATCTACGGTGAATCGATTATTCAATAATCCTGATCCAAAAGTTAAGTTGTTTTTGAAAGTATTGAATGATCCAATACTGTTTTGACTAGATAGATAAGCGCTTGGTCTGTAATCGTTGGTCATTAAGTTTACGCTTGCACCAAACGCGCCCGCTCCATTGGTGCTTGTTCCAACACCCCTTTGTATTTGAATACTATTGGCGCTTGAAGCGAAATCAGGGATATTCACAAAGAAGGTTCCCATACTTTCTGGGTCGTTGTAGGGAATACCATTTAATGTAAAGTTGATTCTTGTTGCATCAGTGCCTCTTATTCTGATGCCTGTATATCCAACTCCGTTTCCGGCATCTGCATTCACCACTACAGAGGGGGTGTTCTCTAATAAAAATGGCAGGTCTTGTCCAACATTTCTTAATGCAATAGCAGACTTATCTATATTGCTTTTAGCAAAAGGGCTATTTTCTGCAGCTCTAACAGATTGTACTTCCAATGGGGGAAGGTTTCTAATACTATCCGTGTTGTTCTTGATTTTTGTAGATTGGCCATTACTTATTGCCCATACAAATACTACAATGAATGTTCCCAATAATTTTTTCATTACTTGTTTTTTAAAGTTAAAATTTGGGAACAGGAATAACGAGCTACGAGAAGTGCACAAGTGGTGCGGTACCTTCCCTTCGCAGGAATTACCCTGTTCAGGTTCAACGGGTTTTATC
>CALCEA010000062.1 GCA_937900675.1 uncultured Chitinophagaceae bacterium | reverse complement strand
GAAAAGAATATATCTAGAAAGGATGTAATTGTTAGTAAAGCAGCCACATTATTTAGAGAAAAAGGATACAAAGCTGCCAGTATGCGTGATTTAGCAGAAGCCGTTGGGGTAGAAGCAGCAAGTTTATACAATCATATTAAATCTAAGAGCGAATTATTACACGAATTGGTTTTCAATGTAGCAAACCGTTTTATGGTGAAATTAGATGAGATTGAATCCGAGAACATTAGCTCTTTAGAGAAAATGGAAAAGATTCTTCGTTTTCACATTGACGAAATGATCAATCACTATGAAGAAGTATATGTGAATGATACAGAGTGGAAGCATTTATCTGACCCTTATTTATCCAATTACCAAAATCAAAGAAGAGTATACCGTAAGCGTCTAGCAGCGATCATTGAAGAAGGAATTCGTAACAAAGAAATTAAAGCAATTGACGCTCCAACAGTAGTATTGATATTCTTACACGCAGTAAGTGGTATCGAAAGCTGGCATAGATCTACCAAAAAAATTAGCGCCGAAGAATTAGAGCAAAATATGGTGACTATTTTGATTGATGGATTAAAGGCTACTAAGTAAGCCTTTTGCACTAACTTTGTGCATTAATACATAACTAGTGTCTGAAAAGAATTTTATTGATTACATCCGCATTTTTGCACATAGTGGACATGGCGGTGCAGGATGTAGACATTTCCTAAGAAATAAATTAACTGCAAAGGGTGGACCCGATGGAGGTGATGGTGGCCGTGGTGGTCATATCATTCTAAGAGGTAATGCACAATTATGGACCCTATTGCATTTGCGATATTATAAAAATGTAATCGCAGAGAATGGCGAGAACGGTAGTAAAAATAATTGTACTGGAAAAGATGGTAAAGATATTATCATTGAAGTTCCATTAGGTACAATTGCAAAAGATGAAGAAACAGGTGTTGTAGAAGCTGAGATATTACATGATGGACAAGAGATTGTTTGGTTAAAAGGAGGAAGAGGTGGTTTAGGTAATAGCAATTTCGCAACCGCTACACAACAGGTTCCAGAATATGCTCAACCTGGAGAAGAAGGAACAGAAGGCTGGAAACAAATTGAATTAAAAGTATTAGCAGATGTTGGATTGGTTGGATTTCCCAATGCTGGAAAATCAACTTTATTATCTACCATCACTGCAGCAAAACCAAAAATTGCCAACTACGCATTTACAACACTTACCCCACAATTGGGCATGGTGGCTTATAGAGACAATAGATCTTTCTGTATAGCAGATTTACCTGGAATTATTGAAGGCGCTGCAGAAGGAAAAGGATTAGGACATAGATTCTTAAGACATATTGAAAGAAATGCTGTCTTATTATTTTTAATCCCAGCAGATTCTGACGATCATAAAAAAGAATTCGAAATTTTAAAGAGCGAATTAGCCGCATTTAATCCAGAACTTCTTCAAAAAGAATTCATCATTGCTGTGAGCAAATCAGATTTATTAGATGACGAATTAAAAGAAGCGATTGAAAAAGAATTACCAGAAAACATTCCACATATTTTTATCTCTTCTGCAACACAAAGCAATTTAACAGAGTTAAAAGACATGCTTTGGAAAGCATTAAATGATTAATTAGTTAAAGAAAATAACTAATTAATCATTATTCTTCTTTTTGATTTTCTTCAATCTACCCATCTACAAAAATTATATATAATTTTTGTAGTCAGATACTAAGTAAAAAATCAAAAAAATAAGTAAAAGAAAAGGGCTAATTTTCATTAGCCCAAAAAATAATTAGATAGGTAAAAAAAATAGGGGCTAAATTTTATAGCCCCTATTTTTTATTACTGTGCTGCTTGCTTAGAAGCTTTGTTTCGATCATTTTCATCTAACAAAGTCTTACGCATACGAACAGATTTTGGAGTTACTTCAATACACTCATCAAACTGAATATATTCCATACACTCTTCTAAAGTGAATTGTAATTTTGGAGTAATACGAACGCTATCATCACTACCACTCGCTCGGTGGTTAGTTAATTTTTTCATCTCCACAGCGTTGATATTCAAATCACCTGGCTTAATGTGTTCTGCTAATACTTGACCAGCATACACTTCTTCACCTGGTTCGATAAAGAATCGACCTCTATCTTGTAATTTATCAATTGAATAAGCAGTTGTAGTACCAGCAAACTTTGCTACTAATACACCATTGTTTCTTCCAGGAATAGGTCCTTTCCAAGGCTTATATTCATTGAATCTATGTGCCATAACTGCTTCACCAGCAGTTTGTGTTAACATTTGAGAACGCAAACCAATCAAACCTCTTGATGGAATATCAAATTCCAAGTGTTGCATAGTACCTTTAGATTCCATAATTAACATTTCACCCTTCTTCTGAGTTACTAAGTCAATTACTTTACCACTAAATTCACTAGGCACATCTACAACCAAGATTTCAAATGGTTCATGTTTTTTACCATCAATCTCTTTTACCAATACTTGAGGATTACCCACTGTTAATTCATATCCTTCACGACGCATTGTTTCAACCAATACTCCCAAGTGCAAAATACCACGACCGTAAACCAAGAAACTATCAGCACTATCTGTTTCTTCAACACGCAATGCTAAGTTCTTCTCTGTTTCTTTCATCAAACGATCACGAATATGACGAGATGTTACAAACTTACCTTCCTTACCAAAGAAAGGAGAGTTGTTAATACTGAAAGTCATACTCATTGTAGGCTCGTCTACACTGATAATAGGTAATGCTTCTGGAGTTTCAGGATCAGCAATGGTATCACCAATGTTGAATTCTTCTAAACCAACCACAGCACATAAGTCACCAGAAACAACTTCAGTAACCTTACGCTTACCCATTCCTTCAAATACGTATAATTCTTTTACTTTATTTTTCTTGATGCTACCGTCTGCTTGCACCAATACAACATTTTGACCTTCTTTGATCACACCTCTTTCCACTTTACCAATGGCAATTCTACCTAAGAAAGTTGAATAGTCTAAAGAAGTAATTTGCATTTGTGTTGGACCTTCTTTCACATGTGGACCTGGTACATATTTCAAAATACCATCCATCAATGGAGTAATGTCTTCACAAGGAGTTAAACTATCATTGAACCAACCATTTTTACCACTACCATAGAATGTAGGGAAGTTTAATTGATCTTCTGTTGCATCTAAGTTGAAGAATAATTCAAAAACTGCATCATGCACTTCGTCAGGACGACAGTTTTCTTTATCTACTTTATTGATGATTACAATTGGCTTTAAATTTAATTGTAAAGCTTTTTGTAATACGAAACGAGTTTGTGGCATTGGACCTTCAAAAGCATCTACTAATAAGCAAACACCGTCTGCCATTTTTAATACACGCTCTACCTCACCCCCAAAGTCAGAGTGACCTGGTGTGTCGATAACGTTGATCTTAACGTCTTTATAAGTTACTGAAGCATTCTTACTTAAGATAGTAATACCTCTTTCACGCTCCAACTCATTGCTATCCATAATCAATTCACCAGTCTCCTGGTTATCTCTGAATACCTTTGTGGCGTGTAAAATTTTGTCAACCAATGTTGTCTTACCGTGGTCAACGTGCGCGATAATCGCGATGTTTCTTATTTCCATGTACTGTTTTGAGGCTGCAAAGGTACGCCGTTTATGCTCCTAAAAAAAACAAAACAGGTAAAAGGATGATTAAGATTTACACTCTAATATATATTTTATATTTATCTAATATATAACCCAATAGCCAGCAAACTAACATAAAGGATAATGCAAAAGCTAGGGAAGCCCAATAAGGGGCGAAATAAGAGAAGCCATTATTGAAAATCCACTTAAAAGTAGACTGATCTCCCACTTTGGTAATGTATAAAATAGTGGCTAAAATCTCTGAAAATAGGTAAATAACTAGCGGATTCTTGCCAAAAACCTCAAAAAAGCTCGAAAATTGCAATTGTCGGTGCATTTCAATTCGATAGATAATGGTACCTAAAATTACCATATCCAAACCTACGGTTAGCATCACAAAAGAACTTGTCCAAAGTTTTTTATTAATTGGGAACTGATAATTCCACATAAATCCTAGGAAAATAAAGCCAGCTCCCCACATCATCAAAAGCATCAAACCCTCATAGGTTTTGCCTTTTTCTTGAATAAACTTACCCACTCTAAAGCCAATTAAGACATTCACTATAGATGGAAGGGTACTTAAAAGCCCCTCCGGATCAAAAGCAACTCCTTCTCCATGATACATATGAGACTCACCCAAAATCAATTTATCTAAAGTGATACCAGCATTACCCATCATCGTTAACTCCTGACCTGGCACACCATAATGCATACTCAAATACCAATACAATAAAAGTAAAATAGCTGAAACAATCATCACTACCCTTTCATGCATGAAATGAGCTATTAAAGACGCAAAACCATAACACAAAGCGATTCTTTGTAAAACACCTAGTATACGGGTTTCTCCAATGGGTCCAGTAAAAGGAAACCAATACATTAAGTACCCTAATAAAAATATTAAGGCAGTTCTTTTTAATATTTTAAATAACACAGTTGCGTTAGATAACTTCTCCCATTTAGGTAAAACAAAACTCATTGCATTACCTACTGCAAATAAAAAGGAAGGGAAAACCAAATCGGTCGGAGTGAACCCATGCCAAGCAGCATGATTGAACGGTGCAAAAGTCATCAATCCATCACCGGGCGTGTTCACAATGATCATTAA
>CALCEA010000061.1 GCA_937900675.1 uncultured Chitinophagaceae bacterium | reverse complement strand
CAAAATGTATTCGGAACCACGAATAGTGTTTTAAGTATATAATAAGAAAGATGACTGAAGCCTCCGATCACTCGGAGGCTTTTTGTTGCAAGCTTAAGCACTACATTTGCGCTATGAAATGTCGAATTGCATTATTAAGTCTTGCCGTTTGTATGAGCACCCTTGGTTGGGGTCAGCAAAAAGATAGCATTTCTCAAACCTTGGATCCGGTAATTGTTTCTGGGAACAAACTCAACCAGTTAAGATCTGAAGCACCTATAGCTATATCCATTCTTTCTCCTAAAACCATTGAAGCCACAAAAGCATCTAGAGTGGATTACTTATTAAATAAAGTAAGTGGTGTTTACATGCCTACTATTGGAGGTGAACAACATATGATGAGTATTCGTCAGCCCATCTCCTTAAAAGGATTGTATTTATACTTAGAAGATGGATTGCCTATTAGAACGAGTGGATTATTTAGTAGTAATGCATTAATTGAAATCAACACTAGTAATATTCATTCCATTGAAGTAATTAAGGGACCCGCCTCTGCTCTGTATGGAGCTGAAGCTATTGGTGGCGTGATCAATATACTCTCAGAAAAACCAACTTTTAAAAAATCGAGTATCTCTGGGTTTATTAATTCTACGGGATTAAAGAAAATGGAGTTTAAATATCTTTTGCCAACTCCTAAAGGCGGATGGAATATTAATGCGAGCTGGACGGATCAAAAAAATGGCATACTTGAATATTCTGATTTCAATAAGAACGCATTAAATATTCGCAAAGATTTTATTTTCAATAAAAAATTAAGTGGCTATCAAACCTTACAATACATGCATTATTATACGCAGATGATTGGATCAGTTGATAGTATTCGATTTGTAAACAAAGACTTTAGTAGTTTACAAAGCTTTACATTTAGAAAAATTGATTTGATTAGATGGAGACAAAATTTTGAATATGCATTCAATCAACATTCAAAATGGGTGATGAATATAATGTATCGAGGCAACACCATGAATCAAAATCCTACTTACTCAATAGCGTCTACTAATATTGCCACAAAGTTTAAAGGTCAAATCAATAGTAACCGTTTTGATGCATTGGTATTGGATCTACAAAATCAATACACCATTCAACCTATTCAAGCTAAATTTATATTGGGGGCATACGCAGACTTGACCAAGCAAAAATTACAAGCCTCTTTTATTGATATTTATAAAAACCTATCCTTAAACAAATACACTAGTTATACCTTAAAGAACCCTGATTCTATTATTACCAATTACTCTACTAATATTTATAATAAAGCATTGTATGGCAATTTTATTGGTAAGATTGGAAATGGATTAAACTATAATGCTTCATTAAGGTATGATCATTTTGAATATCAATATAACAATGCACTAACAACAGGAACCCCCTCTTCCAATAATGTTTTTACCAATTGGAGTCCTAAAATTGGTTTTACTTATAATAAACAATATGCCGGCGCCTATGTAAACTATAGCCAAGGTTTTGTACCACCTCAGATAACAGAGATATACAATGCCATTAGGGTTCCCTACTTATTGCCTCAATCTTTTGTGAATTACGAGATAGGTGGATGGTTAAAAATAAAAAAGCTTCAAGCTGAAATAAGTATTTACCAATTAAATGGGACCAATGAAATTGTTTCGGTTAGACAACCAGATGGAGTGAATCTAAATCAAAATACCGGAGCCACTACTCATTATGGTATTGAATATAAATTTGTTTATCCAATGAACGAATTGGTGGAATTAACATTGAATGCTACCAATGCCATTCATGAATATAGAAATACTATTTTAAAAGGGGTGGATATTAGTGGAAAACAAATGAGTGCAGCGCCTTCATTTTGGGGTAACGCACAAATTCAATTCAATTGGTCCAAAAACTTTAATAGTTCTTTAGAATGGCAACATCAATCTAGCTATTTTATGGATGAAATTAACCAAACAAAATACCCCGGATTTGATTTGGTAAATTTTAGAACCAACTACACCATAAAGAAGCATAGCTTTTGGTTACATATCTTAAATGCGACCAATACTTATTACTCCACTATGGCCACTAGAAACTTTAGTGTAAAAGGAAATGCTGCGTACTCCTATTATATAGGGGAGCCACGCAGCATTGTCATTGGTTGGAAATATGATTTGTTCTAGTTCCCTCCTCTACTAATTCTAATTCCGCCCATTCCACCACCTCTTTGCATATCTTCCATGATCTTTTTCATGGCATCTTGGAATTGCGCTCTATTCATTTTATCACCCTTGGTAGGTTGTACTAATTCTTTTTTAGGAAATTTGGTAGACACTTCAGTAGCCATAATTACATTAGAACCATTATCTGTATCCACTTCTAAAATAGCACCAGGTAAACCTGCATAATTATCTGGACCAACAGATACAGGTATATCTTCTGTATACCAAACCACTAATTCAACTTCTTTTGGTTTTGGAGCAGTAGTATCTTCTGCAGGTCTTGGACCATTTCCAAAACGCATACGCACTTGTTGAGGGGCAGCAATCATTGTTGTTGCTTTCTTACATAGGTATTTTGCAATGGTTTTTGTCTCGCCAGAAATCTTCCATTTATTTTGCTTTAAAGAATCTACCACTAAAAATGTTTTCTCAAACATAGCTCTTGATTCATATTGCATTTGTGCATTAAGATCCGTGTAAGTTGATGTCTCAGGCATTCTCATCATAAATCTAGGACCACCACCTCTATCACCACCATTATTCGCAAATGGATCTGGCGCTTCATCATCCACTACTGTTCTAAACAAGCTAGCTTGTTCTGTAAATAATAATTCAAACTTATCTGTTCTGAATTCTGGGACTCTTGCTCTCATTTCTGGGTCGGTAATAAAACGATGCATGTTTATTTTTCTTTCATAAGAAATTTTACCTTCTTTCATTTGAGCGATTGCCGCAATAGAAGCACTAGTGATCAGCAATAAAGAAAAAATGATTTTTTTCATGTTGGTTATTTATAATTATTAAAGATATATTTCAAATTAATTCATTCTCATCGTCATTACTCTTGGTCCACCACCTGAACCTAGCCCAGATTTTTGTAAACTATAAGTAAATCCTATTAAGAAGTATTGATTAATTACATTATAAGATTGGTCTACGATTTGATTTTGAGTTACATTTCTTGATATGCCTATATTTTTATTTAATAAATCAAATGCACTCAATTTTAATTCAGCTCTCTTATTCTTTAAGAAAAATTTAGATAAGCTAGCATTCCAAATAGGCACTGCAGTATTAAATCCAGGTGCTCTACCTTCATTAATCGTGTAATTCATAGATTGATTTAATACAAAGCCCCAAGGTAAATAATTGGTTAGATCTGCAGTGTATATTCTAGAAACATAATTGGTATTCAAAGCAGTATTCACTTGATTTTTGGTGATATTATAATTATGTCTAGCAGATATATTCAAATCCATTATTTCATCTAAAGAATAAGTATAGTTAAAGCTTGGTCCTATAGATTTTATAATTGTAGTATTCAATGTACCATTTACATAATTCACATTATTATTATATCCACCATTTAATCCAAAATTGAATCTTGAGTACAATTTCTTTACTCCAAATCCATAGTTTACACTACCATTAATACGATATACCCCATTCACATTTACCGGCTTTGACAATGTTTGTCTTGTTGGCAAGATACTATCATAGTTCACAATAGAATTATTAGCAACTTGCGCATTTAATAAAGCAAAGAAATTTCTTTGAGCTAAAATCTTGGTAGAGAAGAATCTTAAATTAATATTATGATTGTAAGTTCTTTTTAAATTAGGATTACCAATAACTTGATTATTGATATTGGATTGATCCAATACTGGTTGTAACTGTGTTAATGATGGCTGATTAGTTGAAGTACGATAGTTGAAATTGAAGTTCTGCGTTTGTGAAAAATTATATTGGAAAGTAGCAGAAGGTAATACATCTTTAAACTCTTGTTTAATTTTGGTATTAACGCTTGTGTTAATACCATTCAGCATGGCATCTTGCAAAGAAAATCCAGTAGAAAAATTATATTTTTTCTGATTCAAACGATAATTCATTCCTCCACCAGCATAAGTATATTCACTACTAAACTCGTTGGTTAATCTATTGTTTAATAAATCATATTGATTATTACCCAGGTTTCTATCAAACACTTTTCTGCTGGTTGAGCTATTGTTCTTATTCAAATAAACATTAAATTCTAATAAAGACTTTTTAGAAATAGGTTCAGTATAAACTATATTGGCAGAATAAGATTGAGATAAATTTTTACGCTTGTTTTGTTGGTCTAAAATGGAATCTTTTGTTAAGACACCAAAATTATAAAACAACTGATCGGTGAATTGACTACCATTGGCCAATGATTCATTATACCCCTGTGTAATGGTTGAAGAAATGGTTCTGCCTTTTTTAGCAAATCGCTTTCTTAACAATAAAGTATTGGCAATATTAGTCGCATCTGATACACTTGATGCTTTAGTCAATGTTCCGTTGGTGGGCGTGCCATCTGGCAAGAAAGTACTGGTTGACGACTCACTATTTGAAGTATTATGCTGAACAGAGACGCTTGGGGTAAACTTATAAGAAAATGTTTCTGAAACCTTATTATCAATAGTGGCATTAAACCTTTGTTGTTGATTTCTTGAATCAGAAACCGAATTACTGGTTCTATTAAAATTATTACCCGGGATTAAATTTTGTGTAAAAGAATTACTAGTATTATATCTAGACACATCGCTTCCATTGGCATTGGCATTAAAATCCATTTTTTTATCGTTCAATAAATTGGAATAATTACCTCCTAATGAATAGGTTTCTGCAATACCTCTTGAATTAGCATCTGTGCCTCCATCGCCGCCAGAGAAATTGATAGTTATACCTCCACCTCCTCTTCCGCCACCACCGGCAGAAAAATTAGCGATATCACCCATAGAGAAATTTTGTTTGTTCACATTATTGGCTGTTGCAATAACAGAGTATTGTTCATCATTATTAATTCTGTTCACATTGCCTTGACCATCAAATCTACCTGGTGTTCCAAAACCTGAACCTACTTTACCAAAAGTGGATTGCTTGCGATCTTTCTTTGTTTTAATATTGATAGCCGTTTCTTCATTTCCATCATCAATACCTGTAAACATGGCTTGATCAGATTTTTTATCATAAATCTGAATTTTATCAACTGCATCAGCGGCTAAATTTCTTGTAGCCATTTTAGGATCTCCAGTGAAAAATTCTTTGCCATTCACATATACCTTGCTAACTGATTTTCCATTTACTGTTATCCCACCTGATTTATCCACTTCAATACCTGGCATTTTCTTCAACATATCTTCCACCACCGCATTGGGTTGGGTCTTGAAATTTTCAGAATTAAACTCGATAGAATCCCCATTGATCACCACCGGCGGTCTTCTAGCAGTTACCGTAACTGCAGACATGGTGGCTGTATTTTGCAAATAGATATTACCTAATGATAATACTTGTGTAGTTCCAGCTTTAACTGCCAACCAGGTAAACTGATAGCCAACATAAGATATGGAGATCAGATATTTTCCAGCTGGGACATTCTTGATTTGGAAAAAACCAGCATCATTGGCTCTAGTAAAACTGATTAAAGAGGAATCTTTAGCGTTCGCCAAAGAGATGGTTGCATAGTTCAATGGCTTCTTAATAGTACTATCCATCACGGTTCCTTCAATGGTTATATTTTGCGCTTTTGAAGCATAACTAATTGATAATAAAATTGTTAAGATAAATCCGAAGGCTAATTTGCTTATTTTCATGTCGTTTAATACGATTTATTTCGTAAATATAATTTGATGCACGCTAATATCCAAAAATATAGGCGTTAACTAGTATTTTTTGGATGAACGGCTAAAGATTAGACCTTATTGTTCAAGTCTGGTTTAATGATTATTTAGTAAGTTTAAAGAACAAAACGATTGTTATGCAAAATTCAAGAAGAAAATTCCTTCAAAATGTAGGTATTGCTATTGCCGGTGTTAGCTTACAACCTAAAGTATTATGGTCTAAAGAAAATATTGTAGCCAAAAAGAAAATGTTGATTGGCATACAATTATACTCTGTAAGAGCAGACATGATGAAAAACCCTTTAGCTACTTTGACTGCATTATCAAAGATGGGGTATCAACATGTAGAGCATGCTAATTATGTGAATGGAAAATTTTACGGATATCAAGCAACTGAATTTAAAAAAGTATTAGATGGTTTAGGATTACATATGCCTAGTGGTCATACTGTGATGAACCCAACCCATTGGGATGCTGCAAGGAAAGATTTTACAGATGTTTGGAAAAAAACAGTCGAAGATGCTGCCATCATGGGACAAGAATATGTAATTAGCCCTTGGATGGATGAAAAAGCAAGAAGCTCATATGATGGGTTAATGACACAATTGGAACAATTTAACAAATGTGGCGAATTGTGTAAAAAACATGGGATGAAATTTGGTTATCATAATCACAATTTTGAATTCACTGAAAAAGTGAATGGAGAAATCATCTATGATTTAATTTTAAAACATACAGATCCAGATAAAGTAATGCAACAATTGGATTTTGGAAATATGTATGGTGCTGGAGCAAGAGGTGCAGATTGGATTAAAAAATATCCAGGCCGTTTTGCTTCTTTACATGTGAAAGACGAGATCAAAGTAGAGAAAGGTGAAATGAACGACGGATATGAAAGTACAACATTAGGTGATGGAGTGGTAGATCCAAAAGCGGTTAGTATGTTAGCAAAAGAGATTGGTGGCGCACATCATTTTATCATCGAACAAGAGTCTTATCAAAACCTTACACCATTGGAAGCGGCGAAAATTGATTTAGAAAGAATGAAAACTTGGAATATTTAATATGAATAAAAAAATATCGATCACAGTATTAACAGCATTTATTTTTATAAATGCTGTTTTTGCTCAAGGACCCTCAAGCTCAGAAAAAGCGAGATGGGAAAAGCATGCTAAGCAAACAAAAATTATTAGAGATGAGTGGGGCATTCCGCATATCTATGGCAAAACGGATGCTGATGCCGTGTTTGGATTGATGTATGCGCAGTGCGAAGAAAACTTCCCTCAAATAGAGAAAAATTTTTTAGAGATGCTTGGGCGACAAGCTGAACTAGAGGGATCGAAAAAATTATATGATGATTTAATGATGCAGTTAATTCAGGATAGTGCAGAAGCAGTAAAAGATTTCAATACGAGCCCTGAATGGTTAAAGCAATTATTGATTGCCCATGCTGATGGAATTAATTACTATCTGAATAAACACCCCGAGGTACAACCTAAGGTTATAAAGCAATTTAAACCATGGTATCATTTAATGTGGACCGATGGAAGCGTATCACCTACCAGATCTGCAGGCATTCGCGCCAATGATGTGGCAAATTTTTATGGAGCAAGTGCTAAGGAAATTGCAGCGATTGAAAAAAAATTACCTTTTGAGATGGAAGAATCTACACTGAAAGGATCTAATGGATTTGCCATTGCACCTAAGCATAGTAAGAATGGTAATGCATTATTGTATATTAATCCGCATGTGCCTTTTTACTTTAGATCTGAAATGCATATGAACAGTGAAGAAGGACTAAATGTATATGGTGCAGTTACTTGGGGACAGATGTTTATCTATCAGGGATTTAATGAACATTGCGGCTGGATGCACACCAGTAGTTATGCAGATGTAGCAGATGTGTATGAAGAAAAAATAAAGCGTACAAATGATGGATTATATTATGAGTTCGAAAAAGAAGATAAAAAAATTAAGTCTAGAAATATTACTTTAAAATATGTAGACAATGGTGTGATGAAAACAAAATCTTTTGAAACTTTTGCAACTCATCATGGACCTATTATGGCGAGCAAGAACAATCAATGGTTAAGCTTGCAAGAAAACAATAGATCTAAAGATGCTTTGATAGAATGCTGGATAAGAACAAAATCAAAAAATATAGACGATTATAAAAAAGCGTTATCTCTTTTATCTAATAATAGCAATAACACGGTGTATGCAGATGCTCAAGGAAATATTGCATACTGGCACGGTAATTTTATGCCAAAGAGAAATCCCAATTACGATTATACCAGACCAGTAGATGGAAGTATAAAAGCAACCGATTGGCAAGACATTCATCCATTAGAAGAAACCGTATTTAGTATTAATCCTTCCAACGGATGGTTACAAAATTGCAATGCTACTCCTTTCACGGTTGCGGGAGCGTTTAGTCCCAAAGCTTCAAATTATCCTGCATATATGGCACCTGATGGTGAAAATGGGAGAGGTATCAATGCAGTAAGACTATTAAGCAAAATAGATAAACTTAGTTTGGATGAACTAATTCAATTAGGCTACAATAAATACTTAAGTGCTTTTGATATTTTATTGCCACCCTTTTTAGAGTACTCAAAAACTATTACGCTAACTCCAATTCAATCAAAAGCGATTCATTATTTATCAAGTTGGGATAAAAACGCAGATAAAAATTCAATTGCAACAAGCATTGCGATTGAATGGGCCACACAATGGGCTGCGCAAATACCACCACCCTCTACCGAAGAAGAAGGAACTCAGTTGATCGATAAATATCATCGCATGGTTAATGAAGTACCCAATGAAAAAAAATTATCCCTATTGGATGCTAGTTTAGCTCAATTAGAAAAAGTATATGGAAAATGGGAACTGCCATGGGGGGAAATCAATAGATACCAAAGAGTTGGGCCTGAGGGTAAATTCAATGATCAAGAAGCAAGTATCGCTGTTGCTCAAACTTCTTCTAAATGGGGGCAATTGCCTGCATTTGAAAGTAAAAGAATGGAGGGCACTTCAAAAAGATATGGTTTCTCTGGCAATAGCTTTGTTGCAGCCGTAAGCTTTAGCAAGAAGGTTGAAGCAAAAACCATTATTACTGGTGGGCAATCTAGATTTGCCAATAATATTCACTTTACAGATCAAGCGCAACAATATATTGATGGTAATTTTAAAACCATCCACTTTTATAAAGAAGATGTTTTAAGACATGCCGTAACATCATACAATCCTGGATTGGATAAATAATGCTGGTAGAGCTTGGTGAGCATCGCGATCTTCACCAAGCCCGCCACATTGGTTACGCCTAATTTTTGCATCAGCCTGGTTCTGTGCCCTTCTATCGTTCGCTTGCTACAAAAAAGCTCTTGAGCAATTTGCTTACTTGATGCCTCTTCACAAACCCTTATTAATATATATTTATCGTAAGGGTCTAAAGCATACACTTCCTCTATTTGTTTAATCTTATCTACTTGATAAACAAGGTTATATACTCTATTGGCCAATTGATCACAGAAGAAAATTTTATGCTTAAACGCCATATCCATTGCCTTTAAATAAGCTTGCTCTGAAACATTTCTGGTAACCATAACTGAAACCCCAGCATCAATCAACTTAAATAATTGCAGATCATCTTCGTCATTGATAATCACCATAACTGGGTGATCATCCTGAAGGGATTTAAAATATAATAAACTTGCCTCATCGTTGAAATTCAACAAAGCGCTATCAATAATCAATAAACTCTGGGGATATTGGGAGGCCCAGTAACCAATCTCTTTGAGGTCTTGTATCATACAATAGGTCTCAAACATAGATTGTTCTCTTAAGATACTATAACTGCCTAAAGCGTATAATTGTTGCTGATCGCAAATAATAACATGTTGATACATATAGCTTATTTATCTAGTAAATAGTAAAGCAACGATTGGATAGTCAATACTAGAGCGATGGATCCTTTTTTTATATCAATGGAGGTATAAAATAAGTTGTTTGCCCCCTAATAAAATAGGGTCTATTAATAGAATGAATTCATAATATATTTTATAACTTCATAGCAACTATAACCAACCCCTATCAAACTGCATTGAGCGATCTTCGTCATTTATTTTATCCTTTTGTTCCCATTGGACATTTGAAAGTTTGGGTATTGGCACCTTCCATAAATAATCCAGATCCCAATTTGGCTTATTACTATGATTTTAGTCAGAGTATAGAAGAATATACAAGAGTTTTTAGCGAATTAGAAATTTCATGGAAATGGCAACCTGTTACTTTAGAAGACTATAAAAAAATTATTCAAGAAATTGCTGGTGAAAGAGATAAGGGAATCATTTTCCCTATTGTGTTAAATCTTTGTGATGGAGATGAAATCAATGGTGCGCCTGGTGTTTCTGTAATCAAAGCTTTGGAAGCTAGAAAAATTATTTACACAGGGGCTACTGATGATTTCTATGAAATCACTACTTCTAAAATACCCATGAAAAAAGCTTTTGATGAAGCTGGTGTTCCAACGCCTAAGTGGGCGGCTATAAAAGATAAAAATTATAACGCTGAAGAAGTATTACAAACATTGGGTAATCCTTTAATTGTTAAACCAGCAGTATCTGGCGGAAGTTTGGGTGTGGGTATTAAAAATGTTGTAAATGATAGCACTGCATTAAGTTCACAATTAGATAAAATGTTTGAAGGATATAGAGGATGGAATTTAGCATCCGATGGTATTATCGCAGAGTCTTTTATTGAAGGCCCAGAGTATACTGTGATGATTGTGGGCTCTCATCATCAACCAGAATTTGCCAAAATTTATCCTCCAGTGGAAAGAGTATTTCACGCCTCTTTACCTGAACAAGAAAAGTTTTTATCCTTTGATAGACTATGGGAAATTTATGAAGAAGAAAGTCCCATGCCATCAGAAGAAAATTTTTACGAATATCAATTAGGCGACCCTGCGATTCAAATGGATATTCAAAAAGTTTCATGGGAAGCATATGCAGCAGTCAATGGAACTGGTTATACAAGAGTTGATGTAAGAGTAGATAAGCATACAGGACAGCCACATGTATTGGAAGTGAATGCACAATGTGGAATTAGCGAAGATGAAAACTTTACTTCTATTGGCGCCATTTTAAAATACGCTAATCAAAGCTTTACCGAATTAATCATACATATTATTAATGATGCATTCGCAAGAAGAAGAAAAAATTAAGCTATGCTAAGCCTCCCTCAATTAAACCATCCTGAAAGTTTTGCCAAATTAAAAATTGCTGTCTTACAACCAGATTATTCCACTTCTGGAGTAGATTATCAATACTACGATCCTAAAAGAGATTTATCTGTGATCATGCCGGAGGCAACTATTGATCATATCTTTTTAAATAAATTAAGTACTTACCAACAACTCAAACAGCTTAAAGAAAAAAACTACGATATATATGTCAATCTATGTGAAGGATATTTAGAATGGAAAGTTCCTTCCATTGATGTGATTACTAGTTTGGATTTATTAGAACTTCCTTACACTGGACCTAGTGCTAACTTATACGATCCTACTAAGGCCATCATGAAATATTTGGCTTTTTGCGAATCTGTTAAGACGCCGGCCCATGCGGTGATTGAATCTTATGAAGAAATAGATACACTGCCGGGAAATTTACAATTTCCATTATTTGTAAAGCCTGCCAAAGCAGGAGATAGTTTGGGTGTTGATGATGCTTCTAAGGCCAATAATTTAGAGGACCTACAAAAAAAAGTAAAATCAATTGTAGATGAATTTGGTAGCGCATTGGTGGAAGAATATATAGATGGAAGAGAATTTACCGTTTTGGTTTGCAGTAATGCCGATGGAAGAACTTGTACAAGCTTTAAACCAGTTGAATATATTTTTCCAGAAGGATTTGCATTTAAAACCTATGCATTAAAAACATCAGAGTTACATCCTAATGCGAATATTGGCGTTGATGATCTTGAATTAGCCAACCAATTAAAGTCTATTGCAGAACAAGTGTTCCTTTCTTTTAATGGTGTAGGTTATGCAAGAATGGATTTTAGAATGAATAATAAAGGAGAAATATTTTTCTTAGAAATTAATTTTACTTGTTCTGTATTTTACGCTGAAGGATACGAGGGTTCTGCAGATTATATTTTAATGCATGACGGTGTAGGTAAAAGAGGATTCTTGGAAAGAATTATTATTGAAGGAATGGCTCGACATCAAAGAAAGCAAAAGTTATTTACAATAAAAGGAAATTCAATTTCAGGTTATGGTATTTATGCAAAATATGATTTACCAAAAAATACTTTATTGTTTAAGGGAGAAGAAAGAGCACAAAGAATTGTAACAAAAAAATATGTAGATGAACATTGGGATGAAAGAGAGAAATTAAATTTTAGAAGATACGCTTATCCTATTAG
>CALCEA010000060.1 GCA_937900675.1 uncultured Chitinophagaceae bacterium | reverse complement strand
AGTTGTTGACCAATTTTTTTTAATTGAGTTAATCTTTCGTTTAGATATCTATTGGTATTTAATCCTATCGCAACTAAATTAAGCAACTCGTTAATTGCATTTCCCCCATTTTTTATAACTGGACCAGCCTTTTCGGGTTTGGGAAATCTTATAATACCACCTGTTTGTTTAATGGACATTTCATATAAAGTCTTTGAATCTAATACTGCAGCCATTTTAAATCTCGCTGCTTCAATTGTTTTTTCTCTGGTCTCTTCGAGCTTAGCAGTAGAAACTAAAAGCTTCTCATATTGTTGAATACCATTTGTAATATCTTTATTCTGCACCATTCTCAATCCACCTGCTGATTTAATTTGATCAAATCCTGTATGAGCACTTTCAAAAGTGGATCTTAAAGCCAAATTTCTTATATAAAAATAAAAGTCTTCATTCGAAACCGTGTTGTTGTTTATCGAAACAAACAAAGAGTCAAGCATGTCTAGACGATAGGTATTAGATTTAATAACAGTATCAACGGTTTGAAAATCTAATTGTAAATCTTCATGAACATTTTTTAAATAACTAATTTCACGATGTTTCTCCACTTGCACTTCTCTTAGATTTTCAGCAAAAAAACCTAATGTAACCGCAGCAAATAGCATGATAAATTCTGTTACATATTCTTTCCATTTTTTTGGATGATGAGAATGGTGATGTACTTCCATAAAGTAATTTAATTGATACTAAATATAAGTTTTTTTTCTGCACATTAGAGAATAACCAATGGGCCTTTGTAGAACTAAGAAGAATTTCTTACTTTTTTTACCTAAATTTATTAGATCTAATAAAACAATATGGTAAAGAAAATTATTGGCCTTTTAAGCATCATTACTTGTTTTCAAGTAAGCTTCGCACAAGATTTAAATAAAGAATTATCTTCTGTAAAATGGAGAAGTATCGGACCCTTCCGAGGAGGTAGATCCAATTCTGGAACAGGGGTAGTAGGTAATAGTGCCGTTTATTATATGGGTACGACTGGAGGAGGTTTATGGAAAACCGAAAACAATGGAATCAACTGGGAAAATGTTTCTGACGGATTTTTCAAAACAAGTTCAGTGGGCGCTGTTGCAGTTGCAGAATCTGATGCTAACATCGTGTATGTAGGAATGGGAGAACACGCAGTGAGAGGTGTGATGACACATCATGGTGATGGTGTATATAAAAGTACTGATGCTGGAAAAACTTGGAAAAAAATGGGATTGGATGCAACACAGCATATCGCTAGAATAGTAATTGATCCAAAAAATCCAGATATCGTTTTTGTTGCAGCACAAGGTGCATTATTTAGTAAATCAACAGAACGTGGAATTTATAAATCTGTTGATGGTGGTGTAAACTGGAAAAAAGTTTTGTACATAGATGATAAAACAGGATGTGCTGAGTTATCTATGGACATGAACAACCCTTCTATTATTTATGCTGCCATGTGGGAGCACGGTCGTTTGCCATGGCAAGTAATTAGCGGTGGACCTGGAAGTGGTTTATATAAATCTACAGATGGTGGCGCTACTTGGAATAAATTAGAGAATGGTTTACCAAAAGAAATGGGTAAAATGTCTATTGCCGTTGCAAGATCTAATTCAGAAAAAGTATATGCATTAATTGAAAGTGATTTTAGCAAAGAAGCAGGTGGATTGTATGTTTCAGAAGACGCTGGAAAAAGCTGGAGTCAAATCAATAATAGTCACCGTTTAATTCAAAGAGCTTGGTATTATATTGAACTATTTCCAGATCCAACCAACGAAAACACAGTTTATGTAATGAGTGCGCCCTCTTTAAAGTCGATTGATGGCGGAAAAACATTTGAAGATTTTGCACACACACATGGCGACTATCATGATTTATGGATCAACCCAAGCAATGGAAAAAACATGATCATCTCTGATGATGGTGGATCGGCTATTACACACGATGGTGGTAAATCTTGGAGCAGTCAAAATATTTTACCGACAGCACAGTTTTATAGAATCAATGTAGACAACGAAGTGCCTTATAATATTTATGCAGGACAACAAGATAATACCTCTGTAAAAATTGCAAGTCGCGCATTGAGTGCCGGAGCAATCACTGAAAGAAATTGGAGTTATTCTGCTGGTGGCGAAAGTGCGTTCTTGGCTTTTGATCCAAACAATCCTAGATATGTATTAGGTGGATCATATCAAGGAACCATTGAAGTGTTGGATACAAAAACAAAATCTAAAACCAATATCATGGCAGCGCCTATTCAATACTTGGGTAGAGATGCAAAAGATATTAAGTATAGATACAACTGGAATGCACCAATTATTTGGAGTAAATACGAACCCAACACATATTATCATGGATCTCAATATTTGTTGAAGACTTCAGATATGGGAAAAACTTGGAAAGAAGTATCTCCAGATTTAACAAGAAATGATAAATCAAAACAAGGTAAGCCTGGTGTACCCTATACAAATGAGGCTGTGGGTGCCGAGAACTATGGTACTTTAGCGTATGTGATTGAATCTACACACGAGAAAGGAGTTATCTATACTGGTAGCGATGATGGATTAGTACATGTAACTAAAGATGGTGGAGTTACTTGGAAAAATATCACACCTGCAGGCTTAGCAGAATGTTTAATCAATTCAATTGAAGTTTCTCCGCATGATAAAGCAACTGTATATATTGCTACAACAAGATATAAGTTTGATGATCATGCGCCTAATTTATTCAAGTCAACTGATTATGGTAACACTTGGACAAAAATTAATACAGGTATTGCACCTAATGCTTTCACAAGAGTAATTAGAGAAGATAATGTAGTGAAAGATTTATTATTTGCAGGAACAGAACTGGGTGTATACATTTCTAGAAATGGAGGTAAAAACTGGGTGCCATTCCAATTAAACTTACCATTGACGCCTATTACTGATTTGAGAGTGCATCAAAATAATTTAATTGCTTCCACTTCTGGTAGATCGTTTTGGATATTAGATGATTTGAATTTAATTCGTCAATTCAAGACAGATACGGTGAATGTAAATTTATATCAACCAGCATCTACAATGATAACAACTGGTTATAGCTTTAGTGAATTAGATTATAACTCCAATGAATTTAAAGGATCAAAATCTTCTGGTGGTGTAAACCCTGCAACTGGATTGGTATTGTATTATCAATTACCAACCCTTGCAGATTCGGTTGATTTAAATTTAAACATCAAAGATGCTAATGGAAAAATAATAAGAAGCTTCTCTTCAAAATCGAATAGCAAAAAACCAGCATTAAGTAAGTCAAAAGGTTTGAACAGATTTGTTTGGGACCTAAGACACGAAACTGCAAGTTCAATTCCTAATGTATTTATTGAAAGTAGCT
>CALCEA010000059.1 GCA_937900675.1 uncultured Chitinophagaceae bacterium | reverse complement strand
TAGCACCGTTCTCGTATTTAACCAATCCAATTGCGTGGTCTTCAGCGTCAATGGGCTTTACTTGTGTATCTGCCCAGCACATTACTTCTACTGGCTTAATATCTTTTCCGATATAGCTTCTAGAAATCTCTACGCAATGGCAACCTAAATCCAAAATACAACCGCCACCTGCTTGATTAATATCCCAGAACCATTCACTGTGAGGGCCAGGATGCGTTTCACGAGACTTTGCCCATAATACTCTGCCCAATGCGCCATCTTTAACACTTTGATTGGCTTTGATGAACTTAGGCGTATATACAAGGTCTTCTAAATAACCATTGAATATGCCTGCTTCTTCTACAGCAATCAACATACGCTTTGCTTCTTCGCCATTACGGCCAAGCGGCTTGGTAGTCATTACTGCTTTTTTATGTTTACAACATAACATTACTGCAGCTTCGTGCACATGGTTGGGAAGAGAGATACAAACCACATCCACATCTGGATGAGCAATTGCTTCTTCCATATCTGTTGTCCAATGAGCACAGTTATAATCTGCAGCAAATTGTTTTGCAGATTCTTCACGGCGAGCATAAATGCTTACCACTTTATCCTTACTTCTATAACCTTGAAGAGCATCAGCATAAAATCTACCGATGAATCCTGATCCTAACATTGCAATTCGCATAGTATAATATTTTTAGTGTTGAATAATTTAAGCAGTTGCTGTTGATTTTCTTTCCTTAAAGAAAAGAATGAATGCAATTAATACTGCACCAGCAATCGCGGCAGGGGTTAACCAAATATTGGTCCAAGCATGTTGTGCTTCTCCTAATTTGTTATTGTCTACAACAAAGCCACTATACCAAGTACCAATAAACATACCTACACCATAGGTAGCAAAAGTGAATAAGCCTTGTGCAGCATTCTTAATGGTTTCGCCAGCAGCTTTCTCAGTATACATATAACCTGTTACAAAGAAGAAATCATAACAAACACCATGTAAAATAATACCAGCATACAACATCCAGCTTGCGTCAGTTGTACCGTATGCAAAACAAATATATCTTAATACCCAAGCGCTCATTCCTAAGATCAACATTTTCTTTACCCCAATTTTATTAAATAAGAAAGGGATGGCTAAGATGAATATGGCTTCTGACATTTGACCCATGGTCATTTTACCTGCTACATTTTCTAAACCCACTTCGTTTAAGAATGGATTAGCAAATCCGTAGTAAAAAGAAAGAGGGATACAAATTAAAATAGCAGCAATAAAAAATACTAAGTAAGATTTTTCTTTTAATAACACGAATGCATCTTTTCCTAAGATCGCACCTAAATCTGTTTTAGTGCCAGCACCCTTTGGCGGAGTGTTAGGTAATACAAAACTAATTACGCCTAATACTGCAGATACCACAGCTGCAACATGGAATGTGCCAGCAGTTTTCTCAATACCTAATTTAGAAATAATTAATCCAGCCACAATCCATCCTAATGTTCCAAATACCCTGATCCAAGGGAATTGTTTTCCAGGATCGGTCATTTGAGCAAAAGCAACACTATTACTTAAAGCAATAGTTGGCATATACAATAAAGAGTATACTAAGATTACCCAGTAAAAGCTGGTATTGTCTACCTGTGTTGCATAATACAATAGGGCAGCGCCTACTAAATGCAATACACCCATAATTTTTTGTGCAGCAAAGAATTTGTCTGCAATCATACCTACAAAGAAAGGAGAGATAATAGTGGCAATGGCACCTGCACTATAAGCAGCACCTACATCCACACCTGAAGATTTTAATACTTCACCCATATAAGTTCCCATCGTCACATACCATGCACCCCAGATATAATATTGGAGAAACATCATGGCAGATAGCATAAAGCCGGTCTTTAATTTCATACTTGTAGTTTTAATTAAACGAATCGTTAGTTTGGTTTTTTTAGCGCATTCAAAATACTAAAAAATACCCGAAAAAACGAGCTACAAGTGCTGAAATATTAGCTCAATGCCTGTAAAATATCAGCTAAAATATCGTCACGGTGTTCAAGGCCAACAGAGATTCTAATGAGGCCCGGTGTAATACCTGTTGCTTGGCGTTCTGCCTCAGATAATTTGGCATGCGTGGTGCTAGCAGGATGTGATGCAATGCTTCTTGTATCGCCTAGATTAGCTGTCAAAGAAAGCATCTTAATTTGGTTCAAGAATTTTCTTCCAGCTTCAATACCGCCTTTTAATTCAAAGCAAACAATTCCACCACCGTTTTTCATTTGTGCTTTAGCAATGGCATGTTGTGGGTGAGAAGTTAAGAATGGATATTTAACAAAATTGATTTTGTCATTACCCTCCAATTTTTCTGCGATATACTGTGCACTAGCGCAATGACGATCCATACGCACTTCTAAGGTCTCTAAACTCTTACTTAATACCCAAGCATTAAAAGGAGACATGGATGGTCCAGTGCTTCTGCAGAATAAATAAATTTCGTGTATCAATTCTTTTCTACCTAAAACTGCACCTCCTAAAACCCTGCCTTGACCATCAATCCATTTAGTAGCAGAGTGTACTACTAAATCTGCACCCAAATCTATCGGTGTTTGGCCAATAGGAGTGGCAAAACAGTTGTCTACATTTAAAATGATATTGTGTTTTTTTGCAACCCTGCTAATCATCGCAATATCTAGTATGTCCAAACCTGGATTGGTTGGGGATTCTAAATAAATCATTTTGGTTTGTGGCGTGATAGCCGCTTCCCATTCTGCTTCTGTTGCATTGGTGCTTACATAAGAAAAATCAATTCCATATTTAGGTAAGTATTTTGAAATCACGGTATGTGTACTTCCAAAAACTGCATTGCATGAAAGTAAATGATCGCCTTTTTTTAATAAAGCCATAAAAGATCCAAACACTGCACTCATCCCACTTGCTGTTGCAAAGCCTGCTTCAGCATTTTCTAAAATACATAGTCTATCTACAAATTCTTTTACAGAAGGATTGGAGAATCTACTGTAAATATTGGCATCGGTTTCATCAGCAAAGGCAGCACGCATATCTTCAGCATTATCAAAAGTGAAACTGCTGGTTAAGAATAAAGGAGAAGCGTGCTCATTATTTTTTGTTTGCTCCACTCTCGCTCTAATTAATTTTGATTGCTTATGTTGCATAAAACCTTTTTAAAAATTCAATTATAGTATTTCAACACTCCATGTGATGACTGCACCTGCTGCTCTTAAAGTAGCTGCTACAGAACAATATTTATCTATCGATAAAGCACATGCTTTTTCTGCTTTCTCTTGACTCATAGAACCTTTCAATTTGAAAACAATATTTACGGTTTCCCATAATGCTGGTTCTTTACCCACAGCTCTCTCACCACTAATCACCATTTCAAATTGCTCAATGGTTTCTTTTTGCTTTTTTAAAATCATCACAACATCTACACCACTACAACCGCCCATGGCACTTAACAATGCTTGCATGGGTCTAACACCGCCACCATGACCACCTTGATCTGTTGGGATGTCCATCACCATGGTTTTACCAGCTTCGTCTGTAGTTTCAAACAAATAATCTTCGTCGATTCTCTTTAAATGTATTGTTGCCATTGTTAATGCTTGTTAGTATATATGTACTGTAATTATTGGTACCTTTGCCAAAGGTAATTCAAATAAAAAATGGAGCCAAGTATATATCAATATAATCAACCTTTCACGCTAGAGTGTGGTGTTAGCTTACCTAAGCTAAAGATCGCCTATCATACCTATGGCACTTATGAGCCTGGTAAGCCAGTGGCTTGGGTATGTCATGCATTAACTGCTAATAGTGATGTGGCTGATTGGTGGAAGGGTTTAGTAGGTGAGGGTAGTTTGATTAACCCGAATGATTATTTTATTATTTGTGCGAATATTATTGGTTCATGTTATGGATCAACTGGTCCGTTGAGTGTGGAAGATTTAGGTGCTGAAATTAGTTTGAATAATTTCCCAACGCTTACCATTAGAGATATGGTGGAAGCGCATATCTTATTAAGAAAACATTTAGGCATTGATAAGATTGATTTATTGATGGGAGGAAGTATGGGAGGATATCAAGCACTAGAGTGGGCAGTATACGAACCATCTGTTATTCAAAAAATGTTTTTAATTGCTACCTCTCCTTCAGAGAGTGCTTGGGGTGTTGCTGTTCATACTGCTCAAAGATTAGCTATTGAAGCAGATCCAACTTGGAAAGATGCTACTCCAAATGCAGGAGCGAATGGATTAAAAGCTGCAAGAGCGATTGGTATGTTAACTTATCGCAATTATGGGATCTTCCAAGAAAAACAAACAGATGAGGATCCAGAGAAGATAGATAATTTCAAAGCATCTTCTTATATGATTTATCAGGGAGAGAAATTGGTGAAAAGATTTTATGCCTATAGTTATTGGTTATTAACTAAATCAATGGATAGTCATCACTTGGCGCGTAAACGAGGAGGGGATTTAATGACCACACTGGCTACTATTAAAATACCTACATTCATTATTGGAATTAATAGCGATATCCTTTGTCCATTAGATGAACAAAGATTTATGGAACATCATATGCCCAATGCAAAATTAATTGCGATTGATTCCATGTATGGACATGATGGTTTCATTATTGAAACAAAACAGATTGCTACTTTATTAAAGAGTTGGTTGATTTCTCAAAAAACAAAAATGTAAAACTGTTATGAAGAAATTCTTAAGACAAATAGGAGAGTATTTATTTTTAGTAAAGCGTGATCCCAATCAAGAGAGAACAGGCATGATGAAAGCCATGCATGGCATGAACAGAATTTCTTTGATTGTATTTTTAATTGGAATACTAGTGATCTTAATTAGAAAGTTCTTCTAAAACAATCCCTGCTGCCACTTCAGCAGCGTTTTGACCTGTGTACAATGTATTTTGTAATGCAGCATAATCTGCTTTAAACTTTGCTTGCTTTATTGGGTTCTCCAATAAATCTTTTAATGCGTTTACCAAATTAATCGTGGTCAATTCTTCTTGAATTAATTCTTTCACCACTTCTTTATCCATGATTAAATTCACTAGTGCAATGAATTTAATTTTAATAAAACGCTTAGCGAGCGCTAATGTAATTGGGTTGCCCTTGTAGCAAACTATTTCTGGCACACCTAATAAAGCGGTTTCTAAAGTAGCAGTACCACTAGTAACCAAGGCTGCTTTACTATGATTTAATAAAGCGTAGGTATTGTCTTTAACAATATGAATATTGTTTTGAGAAGGCACTAAATTTTTAAACCAAGCATCGTCTAATCCTGGGGCTTGTGCAATGGCAAATTGATAATTCGGAAAAGCCTTCACAACCGATAACATAATTGGAAGCTTCTTTAAAATTTCCTGCTTACGACTGCCGGGTAATAATGCAATGATATTTTGTCCTTGAATTTCTGGGATAGGGTGCGGCAAGTTTTTTTGATCGGCCAAAACCTGCATGAGTGGATGTCCAACATAATCTACCTCCCAATTCCATCTATCTTTAAAATAAGCTTTCTCAAAAGGAAGTATACATAGTAAACGATCAATATTTTTACGCATGGCTGGGACACGGTTTTCTTTCCATGCCCAAACCTGTGGAGCAATAAAGTAAACTACCTTAATGTTTTTTTGTTTTGCCCATTCAGCAATTCTTAAATTAAATCCAGGATAATCAATACAAATTAATACATCAGGTTGAAATGCTTCGATGTCTTTTTTACAAAATTTGATATTGGATAAAATAGTTCGAAGGTTCATGAGTACTTCTACAAAGCCCATAAAAGCAAGATCTCTATAATGCTTTACCAGTGTGCCTCCTGCGGCTTGCATTAAATCTCCGCCCCAGCATTGTATAACAGCATGGTTATCTTTTGCTTTAATGGCTTTGATCAAATTTGATCCGTGTAAGTCTCCGCTGGCCTCACCAGCTATAATATAATAACGCATTTATAAAAACCATTTACATGCAATAGCAACTACTGCATAAATACAGGTGGTAAAAAAGATGCCCTTGGCTGTTTTGTCGTTTTTCTTTTGAATAAAGAAAGTCAATACTGCTGCATTAATTAATAAAGACACACTGATCATTGCAGACAGTACCGTTTTTTGTTGTGATAATATGGTCAAGAATTCCTGTGCAGTAAACACACTAAATTTCCATTGATAGAATCCCGCAAATCCCAAGAAGGGGAGTGCTAATCCTAATATAACGCCCAATACATAATTGTCTTTTTGTAACATTACCATTTCCATTTTTTAGTAAGAGAGGCTTTCAAAGCATGATTGGTTAAATCAAACTGAACTGGTACCACACTCACATAATTATGCGCTAGCGCCCAAACATCTGTGTCTTTGGATTTATCAAAGTTTTTGAAAATACCAGTTAACCAGAAATATTTTTTACCATATGGATCTTTGCGCTCCACATATTCTTCTTCATATTTAGCGTAAGATTGTTTACAAATCTTAATGCCTTTGATGAGTTCCTTTTTTACTTTAGGAATATTCACATTCAAGCAAAGGTGCTTGTCTAATTTTTTATCGGCTAAAACATGTTCAATAATAATTCGCGCATAATGTGTAGCCGCGGTAAAATCTGCCTCAATGCTTAAATCCAATAAGCTAAAACCAATGCTTGGAATACTTTCAATCGAAGCTTCCAAGGCAGCAGACATGGTCCCAGAATAAATCACATTAATGGAATGATTCGCTCCATGATTGATTCCGCTGATACAGATGGTAGGTTTTCTATGAAATATCTTATCTACAGCAATCTTCACACAATCTACAGGCGTACCGCTGCAAGCATAAGCTTCCACGCCATCCATATAATGTACTTTCGTCAATCTTAAATGTTGCCCAAGGGTGATGGCATGTCCCATACCGCTTTGAGGTTTATCTGGAGCTACCACCACCACTTTGCCTAAGGGAAGGGCCGCTTCTACTAGGGCTCTTATTCCAGGGGCAGTAATACCATCGTCATTGGTGACTAAAATGAGGGGTTGTTCTTTTTGCGTTTTTGCCATACTGCAAGTTAGGTTTTGGGAGTCAGAAAAAAAATTGCTAAAAATATTTGGTAAAACTAAATAATTTAGTAAATTGCACTAAAATCATTAGTTATGTCATACGCAGGAAAGAATTTAAAATTCATTAGAAAGCAGCGTGAATGGACACAAGAGGAAATGGCTCAACAACTTCAAATTAAGCGTTCTTTAGTGGGTGCTTATGAAGAGGAAAGAGCAGAACCTAGACTAGAGGTACAGGAAGCTATTTGCGCTTTATTTAATTTAAGCTTGGAAGAGTTCCTATTCCAGGATTTATCTCAAAAAACAGGTTTTGGACAGGAAGGTTCGTCGAATTCTTATATGGATCGCCGTAGAGCCATGAAAATGGATAAATCTGCATCAGTGGTTCCCATCGTTCCATTTGTGCCTGTAAAAGCAGCGGCAGGATACTTAGCGGGTTATGCCGATCCTGAGTTCTTAGACGAATTAAACACTTTTACCTTGCCTATGTTGGCGCCTGGTGATTATAGAGCATTTGAAATTATCGGGGATAGTATGTTGCCTACTCCAAGTGGTAGCGTGATTGTAGGGGAGAAAGTAGCTTCTTTGAAGGAAGTAAAGAACTCCAATACCTATATCGTGGTATCTAATGCAGACGGTGTGGTTTATAAGAGAATTATCACCAATGATGATCAACAAGAAAAGCTTACTTTATTGAGTGACAATCCATTATACGAGCCATATCAAGTAAATAGTCAAGATATTGTAGAGATCTGGAAAGCGGTTTATGTGATCCAAAAAGCAGGTGCACAGCCTATGTGGGATGTGGATCAGTTGGCTGGAGTAGTCAATAGCCTTCAAGATAAGATCAGTACGCTGAAAAGAACTATGAACTAGTTTAATAAGTCCCCTTTGGGAGACTTATTATGGAAAGACCGAGTCCCCTTTGGTAGATTTGGTCAAGGAATATTACTAAAAGAGTCTCCCGAAGGAGACTCTTTTTTATTCAAATAAATATATTTAAAATATTGAATAATAAACACTTATACTAATCAATGTAAAATTAAATTTTAAACTATTCCCACTCGATTGTAGCTGGCGGTTTACTACTAATATCATATACCACACGGTTAATTCCTCTTACCTCATTGATGATGGCATTGCTTATATGGGCTAGGAACTCGTATGGTAAATGAGCCCAATCTGCGGTCATACCATCTACCGATGTAACCGCTCTTAGGGCTACCGTAAACTCATAAGTTCTTTCGTCGCCCATTACACCAACGCTCTTTACAGGTAAAAGGATGGTTCCAGCCTGCCAAACCTTATCGTATAATCCATACTCTTTTAGTCCATTAATATATATAGCGTCTGCTCTTTGCAATAAATCTACTTTCTCTGGGGTGATATCGCCTAAGATTCTGATAGCCAAACCTGGTCCAGGGAAAGGGTGGCGGTTGATCATGTCAGCTGGTATGCCCATTTCTAAACCTACTTTACGAACCTCATCTTTGAATAAGCTTCTTAATGGCTCCACTAGAGTTAGGTGTAAAGTGTCAGGTAAGCCACCCACATTGTGGTGAGACTTAATGGTCTGAGAAGGCCCGTGAACACTAACCGATTCAATTACATCTGGATAAATTGTACCTTGACCTAAAAATTTGGCTTCCAACATTTTAGAAGCTTCTATTTGAAATACATCTATAAATAGTTTTCCAATAATTTTACGCTTCTCTTCAGGGTCAGATTTACCTGCTAGGGCATCATAGAACATGTTCTTTGCGTCAATTCCCTTTACATTTAAACCTATCTCATTATAGGTATCTAGTACCTTTTGGAACTCGTCTTTTCTCAACACTCCGTTGTCTACAAAAATACCATGAAGGCGATCTCCAATAGCTTTGTGAATAAGGGTAGCGGCAACCGTACTATCCACCCCTCCGCTTAAAGCCATAATTACATGACCATCTCCGATCTGAGCTTTTAATTGCTCCACGGTCTCGTTCACGAAAGAAGCAGGGGTCCAATCTTGTTTACAACCACAGATTTCCACTAAGAAATTGCGGATCATTTTTTTACCCTCGGTAGAATGGTATACTTCCGGGTGAAACTGTAAACCATGTAAGCTGTTCCCATCGTCTGCTTTTTTTCTAAAAGCTGCTACCGGAATGCTATCTGTATCGGCTAAGAGTTCAAAATTTGCTGGTAACTGGGTAATAGAATCGCTATGGCTCATCCAAACCTGGCTATTATTGGGAATATCTTGGAATAAAATGTCTTCTTTTTGGATTCTTAACTGAGCACGACCATATTCTCTTTTGTTAGACTTCTCCACTTTACCCCCAAAATTCTTAGCACTCAATTGAGCACCGTAGCAAACGGTCAACACAGGAAGGCGGTCCAAAATAGCTTGAATATCTACATTGGGTGCTTTATCCTCGTTTACGCTAGCAGGGGAACCACTCAAAATAACGCCCTTTAAGCTTGGGTCAAACACGATATTTTGGTGGAAAGGGGTGATTTCACAATACACATTGGCTTCTCTAACTGCACGGGCAATTAACTGGGTGTACTGGCTTCCAAAGTCTAGAATTAATATTTTCTCAGTCATAGCGCGAAGATAAGGCAAAAAAAAATCCCACCCGAAGGGTAGGATTTGTAGTGTATAAGTTTAATGCGCTGGGCGCAAAAATTACTTTTTCTTAGTTGCTACAGCTTTCACTGCAACATGCTTAGCTAACTTGCTCTTTAAATTAGCTGCTTTGTTTTTGTGGATAATTCCACGCTTAGCTAATTTATCAATTTGAGAAATGATGTTAGGCAATTTCTCGTCGTATGCTTTTTGTTCTTCGATTGTTTTTAACTCACGAATAGCATTACGAGTTGTTTTACCGTAATAACGATTTCTATCACGACGCTTTGTAGCTTGTCTTACATCTTTTTTGGTAGCCGAATGATTTGCCATGTACTAGTTAATTTTCAGGAGGGCAAAGGTAAGGTAACTAGGTTAATATTTGAAAATAAAATCGAAAAAAAATAAAATAAGCCCCATTTTGGCAAAAAAAGGGCATTTTTTGACTGCTTTTTAGGCCTAATTCCTTTATAAATCAATCTTTTAAACCGATATTTGCGAACTCGTATTCCCAAATTTAGAAAGGATAACAAAATGAAGGATTTCTCCTATATCACCAACTCCCATCCCTCTTTTATAGAAGGAATGTATCAACAGTTTTTAAATGACGCCAATTCTGTTGATCCAGATTTAAAAAAGTTTTTTGAAGGTTTTGATTTTGCTATGCAAAATGGTTCTGTTGCAACTGTTGCAACAACTACTGCAAGTACAAATCCAATTGCTTCATCTAATGCAGATTGGGCGAACGAAATAAAAGTATATAGATTAATTCTTGGTTATAGAAATAAAGGACATTTAATTGCTACTACGAATCCTATTAGAACAAGAAAGGATAGAGGAGCTAATTTAGATTTAGCATTTTTTGGATTAACAGATGCAGATTTAGAAAAGACATTTAATGTTGGATCTATTATTGGATTAGGTGCAACTAGTTTAAAAAACATTTTAGCACACTTACAAAAAACCTATGCTAGCCATGTTGGTATAGAGTTTAAATATATCTCCGATCAAAAAAGAGTTGATTTCTTGACCAATGAAATGGAAAATAATTTTTCTAAACCTATTTCATTAGATCAAAAGAAAAACATCTTAGAGAAATTGAATCAAGGGGTGATTTTTGAAAAGTTCTTACACACTAAATACATCGGTCAAAAAAGATTTTCTTTAGAAGGTGGTGAAACAACTATTGCAGCATTAGATGCAATCATCAATACTGCAAGTGAGAGTGGTGTGAAAGAAGTGGTGATTGGTATGGCGCATAGAGGTAGATTAAATATTTTAGCGAATATCATGGGTAAAACCTATGAGCAAATATTTAGTGAGTTTGAAGGAACGGCGGTGATGGATCAAACAATGGGTAGTGGTGATGTGAAGTATCACATGGGCTATAGCTCTGAAGTGGAGACGCCAAGCAAAAACAAAGTACATTTAAAGTTAATGCCTAACCCTTCTCACTTAGAAGCGGTGGATCCAGTGGTATTAGGTTTTGCAAGAGCAAAGAGTGATATCTTATACAATTCAGATGTAACCAAAGTATTACCAATCTTAATTCATGGTGATGCTTCTGTTGCAGGACAAGGTATTGTGTATGAGATTTTACAAATGTGTAATTTAAATGGTTATAAGACAGGTGGTACAATGCACTTTGTAATTAATAACCAAATTGGTTTCACTACAGATTTTGATGATGCAAGAAGTGCGAACTATTGTACATCAATTGCAGCCATGGTACAAGCACCTGTATTGCATGTAAATGGTGACGATGCAGAAGCGGTGGTGAAGGCTGCAGAAATTGCAACAAAATATAGACAAGCATTTCAAAGTGATATCTTCATTGATATGGTATGTTATAGAAAACATGGCCATAACGAAGGAGACGATCCAAAATATACACAACCTCAATTATATAGCTTAATTGAGAAGCATAAGAATCCAAGAGAAACTTATGCAGAATTTTTATTAGCTCATGGTGAATCTAGTGCGCAAGATTTGGCAAAAGAAATGGAGAAAAAGTTCTGGTCAGATTTGCAAGCAAGATTAGATGAAGTAAAACAAAATCCATTACCATACAAACCTCAAGCTCCAGAACAAGCTTGGGAGAATATGCGTAAAGCAACTGCTGAAGATTTTGTAAAATCACCAGATACTGCAATTAAAGCAGAAGATGCTAAAAACATTTTCGAAGCTTTGATGAAATGGCCTGCGAATTTTACGCCATTGAAAAAAGTGGAGAAATTAATTCAAGAGAAAATCAAATTATTTGAGACTGAAAATAAAATTGATTGGGCTACAGGTGAGTTAATGGCTTATGCTTCTTTATTAGCAGAAGGTAAGGCTGTTAGAATGAGTGGTCAGGATGTGAAGCGTGGTACATTCAGTCATAGACATGCAGTATTGGTGGATGAAAATACCAACCAACAATACAATAGATTGGATCAGGTGAAGCCTGGACAACAACCTTTTAGAATTTACAATTCATTATTAAGTGAGTACGGTGTTTTAGGATATGAATATGGTTATGCATTAGCTAACGCAGATGCATTGGTTATTTGGGAAGCACAGTTTGGAGATTTCTCTAATGGTGCTCAAACCATCATTGACCAATTTATTGCAGCAGGTGAGCAAAAATGGCAAAGACAAAATGGTGTGGTAATGTTATTACCTCACGGATATGAAGGTCAAGGTCCAGAACACAGTAGTGCAAGATTAGAAAGATATTTACAATTGTGTGCGGAGAACAATATGATTGTTACCAACATTACTACTGCTGCTAACTTATTCCATGCATTGAGAAGACAATTAACTTGGAGTTTCAGAAAGCCAATGATTAATTTCTCTCCAAAAGCGAATTTAAGAAGCCCATGGACATTCAGTGATATCAATGAATTAAGCCAAGGTGGATTTAAAGAAGTAATTGATGATGCATTTGTAAAAGATCCAGCACAAGTGAAGAAAGTATTGTTCTGCTCTGGAAAAATCTCTTATGAATTAATGGAGAAACAAAAAGCAGAAAACAGACAAGATATTGCGATTGTAAGATTAGAGCAAATACATCCATTGCCTGTTCAACAAATCAATGCGATCCATCAGAAGTATGGTAAAGCAGTTTGGTTCTGGGTACAAGAAGAACCATTGAATATGGGTGCAGCAGGATTCTTACAAATGAATTTAAAATCTATTAAATACGGTGTGATCAGTAGACAAGCAAGTGCTTCTACAGCAACTGGCTATTCTAAAGTACACGCTAAAGAACAAAACGAAATAATTACAACAGCTTTTGCTATTTAAATAAATAATCATGATTTCTATTAAAGTACCAACAGTAGGAGAGTCAATCACAGAAGTAACTTTGTTAAAATGGACAAAGAAAGAAGGAGAGTGGGTGGATCGTGATGAAGTGATTGCAGAATTAGAAAGTGAGAAAGCCACTTTTGAAGTGAATGCAGAACAAGCAGGTGTGTTAGTGCATAAAGCTAAAGAAGGTGATAGTATATTAATTGGAGATATATTAGCAGATATTGACGAGACGGCTCCAAAGCCTGCAGCAGCTGAAAAGCCAGCCGCGGCTCCAGCTCCTGCTGCAGCATCAACTCCAGCAGCTAGCACTGCTCCGGTAACAGCTGTTCCTAACAATGTTAAAACAACTCCAGTAGCAGCAGCTATAATTGCAGATAAGAAAGTTGATACTGCACAAATTAAACCATCTGGTTATGCAGGCAAGATTACTAAAGTTGATGTATTAGATGCATTGAACAATCCTGGTAAATCTGCTTTCCCTGGTCAAGACTTATTCTCTCGTAATGTTCGTCCAGAGAAGATGAGCAATTTAAGAAAGACTATTAGTAGAAGATTAGTAGAAGCGAAGAATACAACAGCCATGTTAACTACTTTCAACGAAGTAGACATGACTGCGATTATGAATACAAGAAAGCAGTTTAAAGATAAATTCAAAGAAGCGCATGGTGTGAACCTTGGCTTTATGAGTTTCTTTGCAAAAGCATGTGCGATTGCTTTAACTGAATGGCCTTCTGTAAATGCCTTCATTGATGGAGATCAATTATTGTATCATGATTATGCAGATATCAGTATAGCTGTAAGTACTCCAAGAGGTTTAACTGTACCAGTAATCAGAAATGTGGAGAGCTTAAGCATGGCGGATATCGAAAAGAAAGTAATTGAATTAGCAGGTAAAGCAAGAGATAGTAAATTAACAGCAGAAGAATTAACAGGTGGTACATTCACTATTACCAATGGTGGTGTATTTGGAAGTTTAATGAGTACGCCAATTATCAATATCCCGCAGTCTGCTATTTTAGGTATGCATAAAATTCAAGAGCGTCCAATGGCGGTGAATGGTGAAGTGAAAATTTTACCAATGATGTACTTAGCATTAAGTTACGATCACCGTATTATTGATGGTAGAGAGAGTGTTGGATTCTTAGTAAGAGTAAAAGAATTATTAGAGCGTCCTGAATTATTGTTAATCGGAAAAGATCCAGTAGCAAGTTTATTAGAACTGTAATGCATTTTGCAGTACATCAAAATATCGCGGATAATTTAATAATTGCTTACAACGGTTCAGAGCCCTTAGCGAATTATTTGAAGAAGTATTTTGCTGCAAATAAAAAACACGGCAGTAAGGATAGAAAAAACATTACTGCTCTTTGTTATGCGCATTATAGAAATACCGTAACAAATTTTCCTTTAGCTGCTCAAATTTCTACAGCGATTGATGCCCCTGCATTCATGGCATCACATAAAGAGCAACCTTTATTATTTGTAAGAATAAGGCCTTGGCAAAAAGAAACAGTCTTGGCTAAATTAAAAGCATCTGCTATTCCTTTTGAAGCAGTAGGAGAAGATGCTTTGTCTTTTGTAAATACTACAGCCATCCAAGATGTATTGGATATTAATAAAGAAGTGGTCATTCAAGATCTAAGTTCACAAGCCATTGCTAGTTTATTAAAACATATTCCTACCAAAGAAGGCAAGCCTATGATGGTATGGGATGCATGTGCAGCTAGTGGTGGGAAAACCATTTTATTATTTGATCATTTATCCAATATCAATATTCATATCTCAGATATTCGTTCTTCTATTTTAATCAATGCAGACAAAAGATTACAAGAAGCAGGAATTAGACCAGCTAGTGTACAAGAGATTGATTTGACCATGCCTTTTGAAATTAAAAAACAATTTGATTTGGTCTTTGCAGATGTACCTTGTTCTGGAAGTGGTACCTGGGGTAGAACACCTGAGCAACTGGCTTTTTTTAATCAAGCACAATTAGATAAGTATATAAAATTGCAATCCAAGATTGTACAAAATTTAATTCCCACTGTTGCAGTAGGTGGTTATTTATTATACGCCACTTGTTCTGTGTATGCAACAGAAAATGAACAGCAAGTAGAATCATTAATGGCTTCTGGTAATTTCAAAATAATAGAGCAGGCTTATTTTAAAGGCTATACGCAAAAAGCAGATACTTTGTTTGGAGCGCTATTGCAAAGAGTGGCTTAACATGCCGCTTTGAATAATTCCACCCGCAACCACATCATCTCCTTCATAGAATACAGCGCTTTGACCTGGTGCAATACTTTTTACATTTTCATAAAATCTTGCTTGCACGCCCATATCGGTTGGAGAGAGTGTACATAATGCACCACTGTCTTTGTATCTAATCTTAGCCATTAGATCCATTGGTCCATCTAAGTGATCGTATTTGATCCAATTGAGTTTAGCCACCAACATATCGGTTTGATCTAAATCATTTTCATCACCAATCACCACAATATTTTTTACCGGATCAATCGCCGTTACATAAGCTGGTTTGCCCAAAGCAATTTCCAAGCCCTTTCTTTGTCCAATGGTATAAAAAGGGTAGCCCTTATGTTTACCTAATCTTTTTCCTTTGGTATCCACAAACCATCCTCCGTTTACGCGCTCTTCTAATCCTTCCACTCTTCTTTTTAAGAAACCGCGATAATCATTATCAGGCACAAAGCAAATCTCATAGCTCTCACTTTTCTTCGCTAGTTCTGGGTAGCCCATATCAATGGCCATTTGCTTAATATCTTTCTTATGCATTCCCCCCAAAGGCAAAATGGTCCTACTTAATAAGTCTTGATCCACGCCCCAAAGCACATAACTCTGATCCTTGGTTTCGTCTAAACCTTTTGAAATAACATATCTACCATTGGTATGCTGACGCACTTTGGCATAATGCCCAGTAGCAATAAAATCACATCCCAAGGCATCTGCTCTTTTTAATAAGGCCCTCCATTTAATATGGGTATTGCACATCACACAAGGGTTGGGAGTGCGACCCGCCAAGTATTCTTCCACAAAGTTCTCGATTACAAAATCGCCAAACTCGTCTCTAATATCTAATATAAAGTGAGGGAAACCGTTATTTACTGCGGCTAGACGGGCATCATTGAATGAATCAATATTGCAGCAGCCTGTTTCTTTTCCGTTGGTATTGCTGGTGGAGTAGTCCCAGGTCTTCATGGTGATACCTACTACTTCGTAGCCTTCGTTGTGTAATAATAGGGCGACTACTGTACTGTCAATTCCGCCACTCATGGCTACTAAAACCTTTCCTTTTTTGCTCATATGCTTGGCCAGTTAAAAGTTGGCTTGGCACAAAAGTAACGAAAAATTACTACCTTCATATACTCAAAAAGTGTAAATAATAATTATATGATAAAGCTACAAGTCATCGGAAACCTTGGAAAGGACGCGCAAGTAAACAATGTAAACGGAAAAACAGTTATTAATTTCAATGTTGCACACACAGAAAGATATAAGGATGCACAAGGAAATCAAAAAGATAGAACTACTTGGGTAGATTGTTCTTATTGGACAGATAGAACTGCTGTAGCACCTTATTTAAAGAAAGGTACTCAAGTATATGTAGAGGGTACACCAGATGTTAGATCTTACACAACTGCAGATGGCCGTCAAGGTGCATCTTTAACTTTAAGAATTGCTTCTGTACAATTATTAGGTGCAAAACCTTCAGGTGGTTCATCTGATGGAGCAGCTCCTTCTAACTATACACCTTCTGCAGCACCTAACGCAGCAGACGAATCAATGGATGATTTACCATTCTAATTTGGATGAGTCAACGCATTTATAGTTATACTGAATTATATCAATTTGCACTGAAGGTTTTTACTAGCATCGGTTGTTCTAATGAAGATGCTAGTTTAGCCACCAGTGTTTTATTGTCTGCCGATTTAAGAGGCATCGATAGTCATGGTATTGCCAGACTAGTGGGCTATGTGCGTTTATGGGAAGTTGGAAGAATCAATGCACAACCCAATATTCAAATTGTACATGAAACGCCTTCTACTGCAGTAGTGGATGGAGATAAAGGATTAGGATTAATCGTTGCTCCAAAAGCCATGCAGATTGCGATGCAAAAAGCAAAGCAAGTAGGCACAGGATGGGTGAGTGTAAAAAATAGTAATCATTTTGGTATTGCAGGATATCACGCCATGATGGCTTTATCAGAAGACATGATTGGTATGGCAATGACCAATGCAAGTGCATTAGTTGCTCCAACCTATGCAGCTGAAAAAATGTTGGGAACCAATCCTATTGCGGTTGCTGTACCTGCAGGAAAAGAAGCACCTTTTGTGGCAGACTTTGCAACTACCACAGCAGCCAATGGAAAATTAGAAATTGCACAAAGAAATAATCACCCCATTCCAACAGGATGGGCACAGGATGAAAATGGCATGGCAACAAATGATGCACATATATTAAAGAAAGGTGGCGCATTATTACCATTGGGTTCCGAGAAAGAACAGGGTAGTCATAAAGGATATGCATTGGGTTCTATTGTAGATATATTTAGTGCCGTATTAAGTGGTGCTAGTTTTGGTCCTTGGGCACCACCATTCCCAGCCTATGTTCCAATGCCGGAAAATATGCCAGGAGAAGGGTTGGGTCATTTCTTAGGGGCTATGCGTATTGATGCATTTAGACCTGCAGAAGATTTTAAAAACAATATGGATCTTTGGTTAAACAGGTTTAGATCTGCCAAGCCAATGCAAGGCCAAGAAAAAGTATTCGTAGCAGGTGATATAGAAAGATCCATGGAAGCTACAAGAATGAAAGAGGGTATACCTTTGGTGAATGATGTGGTAAAGGATTTAGAAGCATTAGCAACTAAATTTAACCTATCTATTTAACACTAGACTAACGCGTGTTTGCGATATAATTTTTTACCTTTGCTTTCCTACAAAGTTTATTTATGAAGATAATGAAGTTCGGTGGTACCAGTGTTGGTAAGCCAGAAAGAATGCATCAGGTTTCTCAGTTAATTACTAAAGATAGTGAACCTACAATTGTTGTATTAAGTGCATTGAGCGGAACAACCAATAGTTTAGTGGGTATTAGTGATGCTTTGGCTAAATTAGATAAACAAGGTGCAACTAATATTATTGATACTTTAGAAAAACATTATCGTTCTTTTATTGTAGAGCTTTTAAAATCTGAAGAATTAAGAGTAAAAGCAAATGCTATTATTGATGAGCATTTTGAATTTTTAAAAATCACACAAAGAATTTCTTTAAGTGATGCTTTGAATAAAGATATTTTAGCGCAAGGAGAATTAATGAGTACTAAATTATTCTCTTTGTATTTAGAACAAGAAAAAATTGAGCATGCATTAATTCCTGCTTTGGAGTTTATGCGTTTGGATACAAATGAAGAGCCAGACTTAATGGCTATCAGAGAAAAATTGAACACAGTGTTGTCGGCACATCCTACCAAGAAATTATTTATTACTCAAGGATATATTTGTAGAAATGCAAAAGGGGAAGTAGATAATTTAAAAAGAGGAGGAAGTGATTACACTGCTTCTTTAATTGCAGCTGCAGTGAAAGCTTCAGTATGTGAGATTTGGACAGATATAGATGGTATGCACAATAACGATCCTCGTGTGGTAGACAAAACAGTTGCCATTGAGCAATTAAGTTTTGATGAAGCAGCTGAGCTTGCATATTTTGGTGCTAAAATTTTACACCCAACATGTATCTGGCCTGCACAACAAGAAAATATTCCAGTAAAACTATTGAATACCATGCAGCCATCTGCAGCGGGTACTGTGATTAAGAAAGAAGCTGGTACGGTTGGGGTAAAAGCAGTTGCTGCTAAAGACGGTATTATTGCAGTAAAGATTAAGAGTAGTAGAATGTTATTGGCTTATGGTTTCTTAAGAAAAATATTTGAAGTTTTTGAAAAATATAAGACACCTATTGATATGATCACTACTTCTGAAGTGGCAGTATCAGTTACCATTGATAGTGATCTTCATTTAGCAGAGATAGTTGCAGAGTTAAGCAATATTGCTTCTGTTGAAATTGAAAAAGACCAAACCATTGTATCAATTGTTGGAAACGAAATTGCACAAACCGCTTCTGTATTAAAGAAATTGTTTGAAGCCATTGATGAAGTTCCAGTAACCATGGTAAGTTATGGTGGAAGTCCTCATAATATCACATTATTATTACCAAGCGCACATAAAACTAAAACCTTACAATTAATCAATAAGGGTTTGTTTAATTTATAGTTTAGCGGATACGGTAATAAAGAAATTTCTTCCGTCTGCTGGTAATGCGCCTGGTCCAGGATATCCACCTGCTCTTCTGGTGAAATATGTTGCATTCCATAAATTATTGATGCCAGATTTGATATTCCAGTTTTTAGCAATTTTATAAGTAGCAGTTAAATCCGTAACTGTGTATGCAGGAATTAATCCAGTATTTCCATTGGCAGTTGGTACTCTAGTATTATTGGCGTCGCTAAATGTTTCATCCACTTTACTCATTTGAGCGGTTAGTTGTAAAGCATGAACACTCAAAGTGATACCTGCTCTTAAAATATTTGCAGGAGCGTTTTCTACTTTTTTCCCTTTGGTACTTGCATCTGCATGATTAGCGCTATACCTTGCATTGGTATAAGAATAAGAAGCAAATAAGATGCAATCCGTTTTTGAACTATTGGTAAATGCTCTTATTGGGTTAAACTCAATATAGCTTTCTAATCCCTTGCTATTGCTTGCGCCAACATTGGTGATGAGGCGGTAGTTTTTTCCAGCAGGAATGATGGTGCCAATTCGATTATTGTAGTTTAAGTAAAATACACTTAGATCAAATTGTAAAAAAGATTTGATTTTTCCTCTGTAACCCAAATCTGCATTAAAGCCTTTCGCATCTTTTAAATTGGGATCCACTATATCTGTGGTAGGAGGTGCTTGTAAATTAGCAAACTGAATGGGTCTATAAGCCTGTGAAATATTGGCATAGAGTTCTGTGTTTTTGCCAATATGGTATTCAGTTCCTATACCAGCTAAAACAAAACTCCTGCTTCTACTAATGTTTTGTAATACTATGGGCGTTGCATTTGCATTAAGCCCATTTCTTCCAGATGCAGAACCCTCTAACCATTCGTATCTCATACCAGGAATGATATACCAATGATCTGTGACTCTAAAAATGTTTTCTACAAATACAGCTGCATTATTGGAGACAAAAGAAATATCTCTTGGGAAGATGCCATCAATGGCAATATCATAATTAGAAGAAGTAGATCCTTTACCATCTGCTAATCTATGAGTGGTTCCGGTATACAATCTTATACCTGCTGAAATAGTATTTTGCATATTACCCAATGCATAATCCGTAATCAATCTGCTCTCAAATCCATAGTTTCTGTATTTGTCTAAATTCACCAAACGCGGATTGTATTGGAGTGTATTTGGGTTAATACTGTCTTTGATGTTGATGCCTTGTAAATAACCCACACTGTTTCTATCTCCTATAGTAGCGTACAATTTGGTATTCCAAATAGTTTGTTGATTGATTCTGTAGTTTGCTATGATGGCAGGAGTAGTCCATGTAATATCCATCCAGTTTCTTTGCCTTAAACTTTGCTGTGGGTTTTGTAGTATTTGTTGATCTGTTAAACCTCCAGGTTGTTGACTTCTAATATGTGATTGAAGTACTTCAAATGTTAGATCTAGTTTTTTATTGACATGATATGTAATGGTTCCAAAACCAGCTTTGGTATAAAACTGACTATTCTTTCTCCAGCCATCTCCAGCTCTTTGATCAAAGAAAGAATAGTAATTTATTTTTTCATTCTTTCCTCCAATAGCTGTGAAACTATTTCTCAAATTATTTGAACCAACTGTCTGCTGTGTTTCAAGTTCAAAAGCTTTGTTTATCTCAGAACCATTTCTCAGAATATAATTTACCATCCCGCCAAACTGAGGTCCATATTGTAAGGCACTTTGCCCTCTCACAATTTCGATTCTTTGAACGGATTGTAATGGGGGATTGTAATATGCTTCTGGATAACCAAAAGGATCTGCTGCTATATCGTATCCGTTTTGTCTAACATTAAATTCCCAGCTTCTATTGGGACTCAAGCCTCTAGTGGCAATGCCAATTTGAATGCCGCTAGGATCACTTTCCCAGATATGAATTCCAGGTACTTTAGCCAATACTTGACGCATGGTATTGTTGACCACATTGCCTTGTACATTATCTAAAACAATTAATGCATTCTTTTTACCAGCGTAAATATTGGTACCCACTATCTCGGGCATTTGCTGATAATCCGATTTACTATTTCTACCAACAATGGTTACATCGGGTAATCTTTTATACTGAAGGGTATCTTCTTTTTTGTTTTGAGCATTTAAAAAATGTGATATACTAATGATTAATATAATATTTAAGAATACTTTTTTCATATTTAATTTTCTTGAGTCGCAAAACTACTTACTCAAAAAATGTGGGATTGTTGAAAAAGGGAAAAGTGATTTATGGTATTGGGAAAAATAAAGTTGAATATTATTAGTACAATTTTCTGTAATATGAATAAAAAAAGAGCCAAATATTACATTTGGCTCTTTTTAAAACTGATATTGAAAAAATCAATCAGCGTATTATTTATCTAAATTTATTTTTTAAAAAATTTAGATAAATAATAATGCGTCTCCGTAAGAGAAGAAGCGGTACTTATCTTTAATAGCTTTTTTGTATGCTTCCATTGCCAATTCATAACCAGCAAACGCACAAGTCATAATTAATAAACTTGTTTTAGGTAAATGGAAATTGGTTACCAAGCTATCTGCGATATTAAACTGATAAGGAGGGTGGATAAAGTGATTTGTCCATCCTTCTGCAGGCTTTAATAATCTTTGAGCAGTCACGCTGCTTTCCATTGCACGCATTGCAGTGGTGCCTATTGAACAGATACGACGATTGTTTTCTTTTGCAGTATTAATAATACGGCAAGCTTCTTCGTCTATTCTAAAATATTCAGCATCCATTTTATGCTTACTCAAGTCTTCCACTTCAATTGGTCTGAAAGTGCTTAAACCAGTGTGTAAGGTAACTTCAGCAAAACGAATACCTAAGATTTCAGATTTCTTAATCAATTCTCTACTAAAGTGTAAACCTGCAGTAGGGGCAGCTACAGCACCTTCGTGCTTAGCATACACAGTTTGGTATCTATCCTTGTCTTCTTCGTCTGGTTTACGCTTAATGTATTTTGGCAAAGGAGTCTCTCCTAAGAATTCTAACATTTTCTTAAAGCCTTCATCATCACCTTCCCATAAAAAACGGATGGTTCTTCCACGGCTGGTAGTGTTATCAATTACTTCCGCTACTAATTCTTCGTTTTCACCGAAGTATAATTTGTTACCAACACGAATTTTTCTTGCGGGATCAACAATAACATCCCAAAGACGGTTAGGCTTGTTTAATTCTCTTAATAAGAATACTTCAATTTTTGCACCTGTTTTTTCTTTAC
>CALCEA010000058.1 GCA_937900675.1 uncultured Chitinophagaceae bacterium | reverse complement strand
AACATTGGGATGAAAGAGAGAAATTAAATTTTAGAAGATACGCTTATCCTATTAGCAAAGACACTTATATACTTTGGGATTTACAACCCGAAGAGTGGTCTCCTCAAAATCACTCCTGTGATGCCAATTGCGAATACCAGGGTTTGAATGTTATTACTAACAGAGATATAAAAAAGGGGGAAGAATTAACATTAGATTACGCTCAATTCTTAGATCATACCATGGAACCTTTTGAATGCCAATGTGGATCTTCAAAATGCAGGGGCCTAATTCAAGGAAAACAGAAAAATTCTTTATAAATTTATAAAAAGCTTGACATGAAAAAAACGATACTTAGCCTTGCAATGATTTTAACAGTTGCTGGAACATTAAATGCACAATCAAAATTTAAAACTAGACAAGATAGTTTAGAATTTGAAGCAGCTAAAACAGAAGTTTGGAGCCCTGTACCTAAAACAGTTCAGCCAGGAAACAGCTTTGCTGATGCCCCATCTGATGCTATCATTTTATATAATGGAAAAAATTTAGACGCTTTTCAAAAGAGAAAAGGCGGAGTACCTGGATGGAAAATCGAAGAAGATGGTGCATTAACTGTGGTGAAAGGATCTGGTGATTTAGAAACCAAAGAAGCATTTGGTGATTGTCAATTTCATTTAGAATTTAGAGAGCCTAGTGTAATAGCAGGTAGTAATCAAACTAGAGGAAACAGTGGTATCTGGTTTATGAGTAATTATGAAATGCAAATTTTAGACAATTATAATAACCCAACTTATGTTAATGGTATGGTGGGTAGTTTATACAAGCAACATGTTCCTTTGGTGGCAGCAGGAAGAAAACCAGGCGAATGGCAAACTTATGATATCTTATTCACTGCTCCTCAATTCAAAGACAATGGTGAATTAGCTACACCAGCAAGAATTACTGCATTCTTAAATGGAGTACTAGTTCAAAATAATGTAATCGTTTATGGACCTGTTGAATGGATTGGCTTGCCTAAATATGTTAAGCATGCAAATAAAATGCCTATCTATTTACAAGATCATGGATTTGATGGTGGTCAACCAGTAAGCTTCAGAAATATTTGGATTAGACCTTTATAGTTTTTCGAAGAGCGTTAATAATGGGCAAATATCATCCACCTGCTATTATTGAAACTTTTTCTCCTCTCTGGTGGGAAGCTACTTTAGTTACACTATTAGTGATTGTATTAATAGTGTGGCTTCCAAAGCACATCAAGCCTCTTCAACATAAAATTTACGGATGGGGTATTGGCATAATCATGCTAGCTAATACTATTGGAGAGAATATTTATAACTATGTTAATGGTTATTGGAATCTACAACAAAACTTGCCTATTCATTTGTGCAGTATTAGTAGTATACTTTGTGTGGTAGTGATGTTTAATTATAAACAAAGGCTTGCTGAATGTGTTTACTATTGGGGATTAGCTGGCGGAATACAATCTTTACTAACGCCAGAATTTACAGTAGGCATGGAAGGTTTTAATTTTATAGGTTATTATATTAGTCACGGAGGATTAATACTAGTTGTAATGTATATGATTGTGCATTTGGATTTTAAACCTCGTTCAAAATCCTGGTTACATATTTTTGGCTACACACAACTTGTTGCATTATCCGCGGTGATCATCAATTACCTAGTAGGTTCTAATTATTTGTTTCTTGCAGAAAAACCAATAGTAAAAAATCCATTACTAATAGGCGATTGGCCTTATTATATAATTGTATTAGAATTTGTAGCAGTCTTACATTTTTGGGTATTATACTTACCTTTTGCTAGAAAGAATAAAACAGTTATTGCCTAGAGTTCTTCTATTCTTTTTGCTTTATCATCAACCACTAAATCAAACTGAGGTTTAGTAGGTCCGCCATTAGGACAGTATCCCGTTATTAAATCATGGAATTTACAACCCCATTTAGTTAACTGCTCAAGTGTCAATGCTCTTAAATCTCTTTTAGACGCTTCTCCTCTTCCTGTCCAATAAGTAATATGCCAACCTTCCTCGTATAATTTGTTGATTTTTTCAATGTTTTGAAAATTGGGTTCGGCTAATTCATACGCACGCTTTTCACCATAAAAACAAATTGTTTCATCTATATCTATTAATGCTTTCTTAGAGCCAAACCTTTTTGATTCAATCATTGTTATATATTTATACAAATTTACAAGCTTTCTATAAATTATAGATCATAAAACAAAGAATACCATGCGCATCTGCTTTAACCACTGGACCCTATTGCTTATTAGCTGCTTTACATTAAACATCATTAATGCCCAAAGTTTTAAATCAACCAATATTAGAACCGAACAAATTACCATCGCTAGAGATAGTTTTGGTGTGCCACATATTTTTGCTCCAACAGATCCAGAAGTAGCTTATGGTTTGGCATGGGCTCACTCTGAAGACGATTTTAAAACAATTCAAACCCTTATTTTAACTGGTAAGGGAAAATTAGGCACTTATATGGGTAAAAAAGGAGCACCTATAGATTTTGTGGTGGGACTTTTAAATACCAAGGCATTAGTAGATGCACAAATTGGATCTATGGATCCAAAATTTTTAGCGTTGATTCGTGGTTATCTTGATGGATTAAATGCATATGCAAAAGCACATCCTAAAGAAGTATTAAATAAATATGTATTTCCTGTAAGCATCGAGGAATATTTATCAGCTTCTGTTTTTTCCGTAGCAGTTTTTTGCGGAGTTGACAAAACCCTACCCAAAATATTAAATGGCTCAGTAGCCCATTTAGCTGGATATACAGGAGAAGGTAGTAACGCATTTGCGATTCATAGTAGTAAATCGACTAGTGGAGAAAACATGTTAGTCATCAATGCACACCAACCTATTGAAGGGGCTACTGCATTTTACGAAGCACATGTACAGAGTGAAGAAGGTTGGAATATACTAGGCGGATTATTTCCAGGAGGACCAATGATATTTCATGGAGTTACCCCAAATCTTGCATGGGCACATACAGTGAATTTTCAAGACAAATTGGATTTGTATCAATTAGAGACAGATAAGCAACATCCAAATCAATACAAAGTTGATGGCGAATGGTTAAACTTAGAAGTAAGAAAAATTAAATTACAAATAAAGGGTATTCCTTTCCCCATTTATAAAAAAGCATACACTTCTATTTATGGCCCTACTGCTCAATCTCCAAGTGGTGCATTCTTTTCAATGAGACTCCCATCACTAATGGATGCAGGTGCTTTACAACAATGGTATGCCATGAATAAGGCAACCAATTATACAGAATTTAAAACTGCATTGACTCAGAATCATCTGCCAATGTTTAATATTATGTATGCAGACAAAAGAGATACCATTTTTTATATCTCTAACGGCAAGATGCCATACAGAAACGCAGATACTAGTTATCATTGGAGCAGCACATTGCCTGGCAATACCAAAGCAACTTTATGGAATAGCTTTAAGCCATTAAGTGAATTACCTCAGTATACTAATCCAAAAAGTGGTTATTTATTTAATACCAATCATTCTCCTTTTTTAGCAACAACTACTGCAGAAAACTTAAACCCTGCTCAATTTGATAAAAATGATGGTTACGAAACTTATCATAACAATAGAAGTCAAAGAGCTAAAGAATTATTGGAAGCTTTAGATAAAATAACATACGAGGATTTAAAAAGAATCAAATTTGATAGAACCTTACCTACACCTATTTTATTTCCGTATGGATTTAATGGAGACAGTTTATTCTTAGTAGATGAGTCTACTAGTCAGCAATTGGCCCCATTGATTAAAACACTGAAGTCGTGGAACCATGAGACTAATGCAGATAGCAAAGGTGCTTTAATTTATAATCTTGCATATTATAAGGTTCCTGAAATAATGCAGGGTAGAAAAAACGACAAGTTAACTATACTAGAAGCGATTCAGGTTTACCAGTACATTTATGACTTCTTAATGAAACATTATGGCACCATTGACTTAAGCTTAGGCGATGTTCAAAGATTGGTTAGAGGTGATCAAAACTGGCCTCAAGCAGGTATGCCAGATGTATTAGCGGCAGTCATGAGCGAGCCATGGGGTGAAGGAAAGAGAAGAATGAATAGCGGAGATGCTTATATCAATTTTGTTCGCTTTCCTAAAGATGGCAGCCTTCCTTTGATTGAATCAGTGAATACTTTTGGTGCAAGCATGCATCCAGAAAGCAAGCACTTTGCTGATCAAAGAGCCATGTATCAAAATCAAAAAGTAAAGAAAATGACTCTGGATAAAAATATGATTCTAAAAAATGCAGAAGCAATTTATCATCCACAATAAATCTTGCAATTACAATAAAGTTATAATCTAGCAGTCACTAACGACTTATCTAAAAAAGCCTTGGTATCAAATATCACGGCTTTTTTATTGCGTTGAAGTTTTCCATAATCTAATGCTTTGAAAAAATCATGTGCTACTGCAAGAATAATGCCATCATAGTTATCTAAAGAAGTAATTAATTCAATCTGATGTTTTTGTTTCACTTCTTCTGCGTTTGCAAATGGATCAAAAACATCCACGCTAATTCCTTTTTGTACTAATTGTGCATGTATATCAAATACTTTGGAGTTTCTTATATCTGGACAATTTTCTTTGAAAGTCACACCCAATATAAGCACTTTTGAATGGATGATATCAACAGATCGCTCTTCCATTAATCTGATTAATTTATCTGCAACAAATGCTCCCATTTGATCATTAACATGTCGACCAGATAAAATTACTTGCGGCGTATGCCCCAAACTACTTGCCTTATGTGCTAGATAATACGGATCCACACCAATGCAATGTCCACCAACTAATCCTGGTTTAAAAGGCAAGAAATTCCACTTAGTTGCAGCGGCTTCTAGAACTTCATTGGTGTCAATATTCATTTTATCAAATATCAAAGCCAATTCATTCACGAAAGATATATTGATATCTCTTTGCGCGTTTTCTATAGACTTTGCAGCTTCGGCAACTTTAATACTACTTGCTTTATATGTTCCTGCTGAAATAATGGTTCTGTATAAGTCGTCCACCTTATCTGCAATCATAGGTGTTGACCCTGAAGTAATTTTTTGAATAGTGGTTAAAGTGTTTTTAGTATCTCCTGGATTTATTCGCTCTGGAGAATAACCACAATAAAAATCTACATTATATTCTAATCCACTTGTCTTTTCTAAAACTGGAACACAATCCTCTTCTGTACATCCTGGATATACGGTACTTTCATAGATTACTAAATCACCCTTCTTTAATACTTCACCTATTAATTGACTAGCATTCAAAAGAAAACTCAAATCTGGTTCTTTATTAACGGTAACAGGAGTGGGTACAGTTACAATAAAAATATTGCAATCTTTAATGACCGATAACTGATCTGTAAAACTCAAATTAGGGGAATTCAAAATCGCCTCTGAATTAGATTGTAATGTATGATCCTTACCCTCTTTTAATTCTTTCACCCTAAAAGTATTGGTATCGAATCCAATGGTAGGATATGTTTGACCAAAAGCGATGGCCAATGGAAGGCCAACATAGCCAAGGCCAATAATCGCAATTTTAGGTGTGGTAGATAAGGCATCCATTAGATGCCAAAGTTAAGCAGCCTTGAGGGATCTTTAGTGATGTCCATAGTTTTTTTCTCCAGCAGGTATAGCAATAGTTAGTCTATTCTGCGGCGGAGGCAAGGGACAAGTCGCGAATGCTGTAAAAGCACATGGCGGATTATAGGCCAAATTGAAATCAATTTCCGTATTACCATTTGCATCTGCCTTGGTTACTTCAATAAATCTACCAGATCCATAAGTGGTTTTTCCAGATGTGGCATCAGCAAAAGTGATAAAATACCTTACACCTCCCTCATCAATTACATCTAAACTATATTGCTTACCCTCTATTTCAAACTTTAAAGTGCCTGCTTTTTTTTGTGCAGTTGTTTGACCGAGTACATTGGTGATCATCAAAATATTATCCTGAGGCTTTTCCAAGAATGCTTTGATCTTCCACTTTGCATCTACAGGGAATCGTTCAATACCTTTAAAACCAGTCAAAGTTTTTGCATCTAAATTTCTAAATCTAATGCCAATTTTATCTTCTCTTTTAATCACTACCCACTTAAATCTTTTATAATTAAAAATAGCAGCCTCTTCGTTATTAGCCGTCCATTTGAAAACAGTCACTGACTTCCCTTTTGGAATAAGAACTTGATTCACTTTTGCTCCCTGCTCTATTTGATTCACCCAAATAACTGAATCGCCTTTCAGAATAAAATCACCTAGGTACTTTGGAAAGTTTGCATTCTTATAAAAGCAATCTGCTTTAGAATCATTTCCAAACGTATTGACACCCTGATGCAACCAAAATAATCCTTCTAAATTTAACCAGCCATCTTCTTCTTTTAAATTATCAATTCTTTTTTGATGCCATTGCTCTACAGAGGCTTTGTAATCTTTACTAACCTGCGCACTAAGCTGTCCGCAGATAATCATACAACATAGAAAATTGAATACTTTTTTCATACAATAAAGTTAAGCGTTTGAACCCTATTAGATCTCTAATATTCCACAAATATAGTGCTTTATTTTAGTCTACAAATTTAGTAGGATTTAATTTAGTTAAAAGAAATAAAAAAATCTTTAAATTTACTCTCTAAAGAAATTGATATGAAAAAGCTATTGTATACAGGTATTTTAATACTCGCTTTAGCCGCTTGCAAAAAAGCAGAGGAAACGACTAAGATCACAACAATTCCATCTAATACTGCTAATACTACTTCCGATTCGGCAGCCAATACATTTATATATGGTGCTATGAAAGATTATTATTTATGGGCAGATCAAATGCCAACTTTAACTAGTACTGTTATTAAATTAAAGCCAATAGATTATTTCTATACTTTATTATATGGCTATGATACAATTGATCGTTTTTCTTGGATGGACACTAGTGCAACTAATTTAACCAATCAGCTAAATGGAATCAACACAGTTCTAGGAATCAAATACAGCGCATTTTATGCTGATAACACTCAAACCAATATCGTATTTTCAATTTCATATGTTTTAAAGGGTAGTGCGGCTGAAGCCGCTGGTTTAAAACGAGGCGATTTTATTTATAAGGTAGATGGTAAACAAATTACTGTTTCTAATTATCAAAGCATCTTGCAAAATCAAACTTTAAGTATTGAATTAGCGACTTATGCGAATAGCATTTTTACGCCAAGTGGAAAATCAATTAGCATTACTAAAACAACTTTACAAACCAATCCTATCTTAAAAGACACAGTAGTTGAGTGGGGCGGTAAAAAAGTAGGTTACCTTACTTATATCCAATTCTTGAATAGTTTTGACGATAGCTTAAGAGCTGTGTTTAATAGATTCAAAAATTACAAAAATACCGGCATTGATGAGTTGGTGCTAGACTTAAGATTTAATGGTGGTGGATATGTAGTTTCCTCTGATTTGCTAACTAGCTTAATTGTAAAAGATTTGCCCAGCAAAGTGGGTACTGTAATGAATAAGAAAGTGTACAATAATGCCTATACTGCTGTTCTGAAAAAAGAAACAAATTCGGATCAGTACTTTTTTACCAATTTCAAATCTGAATCTGCTAACCTTGGTAAATTAAATAGGGTGTTTATATTAACCTCTACGGGTACTGCTTCTGCAAGTGAGCTGGTAATTAATAATTTGAAACCATTTATGGAAGTTATCTTAATTGGTGAGCATACCTATGGAAAAAATGTGGGATCATTTACCATTACTGATAGTAAACAAAGATGGTCTTTTGGATTGCAACCAATTACATTCAAGACGGTGAATTCCAAAGACGAGTCAAATTATGGAACAATCAATGGATTTACGCCAAACTATGTATTAAAAGACAATGTGATTCCTTTCAAACCTTTTGGAGATCCTGATGAAACCTATTTTGGGAAAGCTTTAAGTATTATTAGTCCGGTGGCATTTAAGGCGAATGCTTTGGAATGGATGCCAACCCCAAGAGCAAATCAAGTAAATAATTTGCCTTTGGGTGATAGTCGCATTATGGACAGAAAAGATATGTGGATAGAACATAAGAATTAAGTATCATTTAGTAACTTGAGTTGAAATTAATTATTCAACTCAAGTTGCTGTTATGAAAAAAATTGCCCTTTTCTTTACATTCATTTTATTTGCCCTAATTGGCTTTGCTCAAGGAATTGTAAAAGAAAAACAACTCATTAAAAGTCAGATCCTAAATAAGGATGTTCACTTTTCAATATACCTGCCTGAAGATTATTATAAAAGCGAAAGGGCTTATCCTGTTACCTATCTATTACATGGATACGGAGATGCAGATGATGGTTGGATTCAATTTGGAGAAATAAATAGATTGGCGGATGAGGCAATAGCTATAGGAAAAATACCTCCAATGATTATTGTAACTCCTGATGGATTTCAAAGTTTCTATATCAACTCGGCTGATGGAAAAATGAAGTATGAAGATTTTTTTGTGAAAGAGTTGATTCCGCATATTGAGAAAAATTTTAAGGTTAAAGCAGAAAGAAGATTCAGAGCAATTGCTGGTTTAAGTATGGGTGGATATGGATCATTAATTTTATCATTAAAACATCCAGATTTATTTGTTGCGTCAGCTCCATTAAGTGCGGCAGTATGGTCTGACAATGATATCATGAATTTAGATAAAGGAATGTACAATAGATTATATGGCAAGTCAATGGGTGATAGTTTGGTGGGTAAGGACAGAATGACTGAACATTATTTAGAGAATAGTCCATTTAATCATATTCAAAAGAAATCTAAAGAAGAACTTTCAAAAGTTAGATATTGGATTGATTGCGGAGATGATGATTTTTTAACGATCGGGAATTCTTTATTACACATAGAATTAGTGAAGAAAAATGTACCACACGAATTTAGAATGCGTGAAGGTGGTCATACATGGACTTATTGGAGAACAGGCATTATAGATGCTTTGTCATTTATTGGAGATAGTTTTCATCAAAAATAAAAAAATGCAAAACAGAATTAAAGTTTTAGTTACCGGTGGCACTTTCGATAAGGAATACAATGAATTGAATGGTTCTTTGTATTTTAAAGAAACCCATTTGCATGAGATGTTGGATTTGGGCAGATCTAATCTAGACCTATCTGTCACCACTCTGATGATGAAAGATAGCCTGGAATTTACAGACATTGATAGAGCTGCGATTGCAAATGCATGTAATCAATCCAGTGAAAATAAAATTGTAATTACGCATGGGACAGACACTATGACCATTACTGCAGAGCATTTAATGACGGCCTGCCCTGGCAAAACCATTGTACTTACAGGTGCGATGGTTCCTTATAAATTTGGAAGCTCTGATGGATTATTTAATTTAGGTAGCGCTTTAGCTTTTGTACAAGTATTAGACACAGGCGTTTACATTGCCATGAATGGTCAATATTTTGAAGCTGGTAAAGTAGTTAAAAATACAAGTGAAGGAAAATTTGAAAATAAATAAAATTACTTTCTTCTAGTATCAATTAAATATTGAATCTTCCATCCATCTATTCCTTTCACTAACTGAAATGAGTTTGCCCCTTGATGAGAATATTTCTCTTTATAGTAAAATTGATAAGGCGTCCATACACTTGCTAAATAAGCATCAATTAATAAACCGGCTATAGTAATTCTCTCATCTAAAGCTCCGGGAATTTGTTTGCCAATGCTATTGATAAAATCTTGCAACTGTTCGGTTTTTATTTCTACTTGTCCGTTTTTATTAGCAATTGTTTGAAATATGGTAGTAGGGCTAAAACATGTTTTTAACAAATTAGTATCACTTGTCTTCATTGCAGTAAACATATTATGTATTACTAGAGCAACTGCAATACTATCTTGATGATGATCGTCTTGGGCTTTTACAGTTAAAGACAAAGAAAGAATGAAAGCCAGGCACCATAGTTTTTTCATACTAATTTTTTTATTTCAATAAGTAAATGTAAATTGATATTCATTAACAAACCAAATTTTACATTATGAAAACAACAAAAATACTTTATTGGGTGACTACAAGTATTATTTGCTTATTTGCTTCTACTGCAA
>CALCEA010000057.1 GCA_937900675.1 uncultured Chitinophagaceae bacterium | reverse complement strand
GATACAGAGCGTATTTCTAAATTAAGAGACAAATTAGAAAACGCATTAAAACAAATTGATGAGTCATATGTGAATGGTAATACAGCACATCGTTTACCTCATGTAAGTAATATCTCTTTCAAATATGTAGAGGGTGAAGGTTTAATGATGGGCTTTAACCAAAACATCGCTTTATCTTCAGGTTCAGCTTGTACTTCAGCTTCTTTAGAACCTAGCTATGTTTTGAAAGCATTAGGTTTAGGAGATGATTTAGCACATAGTTCATTAAGATTTGGATTAGGAAGATATACAACAGAGGAGCAAATCGATTTTACGATCAAAGCTGTAACTGATACAGTGTTGAAGTTAAGAGAAATGAGCCCTCTATGGGAAATGTTCAAAGAAGGTGTGGACATTGATTCAATTCAATGGGCACATCATTAATCTTCATTAATATTTTAATTAGAAAATAGTTTAAAAATAATTTTATGGCATATTCAGACAAAGTAATCGATCATTATTCTAATCCTAAGAATGTAGGAACATTAGATAAGGCTTCTAAATCAGTAGGTACTGGTTTAGTAGGTGCTCCAGAATGTGGAGATGTAATGCGTTTACAAATTCAAGTAGATGATGCAACAGGTGTAATCACCGATGCTAAGTTTAAGACATTTGGTTGTGGTTCAGCGATTGCAAGTTCTTCTTTAGCTACAGAGTGGTTAAAGGGTAAGACAGTAGATGAGGCTGTGAAAATTGACAATATGGATTTAGTGGAAGAGTTAAACTTACCTCCAGTAAAAATCCACTGTTCAGTATTAGCAGAAGATGCTATCAAGTCTGCTATCAACGATTACCGTAAGAAAAATGGTTTAGAAGAGTTGGTATTCGAGGAGAAAATACATTAATTAAACATATACTATATGTTTAATTAATGTATTTGATGCAGGCCGAAAATTTAATATAACTAATGAACGAAGTTGCCGAAAATACCATTTTAGTGAGCGAAAAAGCCAAAGCAAAAATTACCCAATTAATGCAAGAGGCAGATATTGCGAATGATCCAGCTTATTTTTTAAGAGTAGGGGTGGTAGGCGGTGGCTGTTCTGGTCTTAGCTACAAATTAGATTTTGATAACGAGGTTAAGCCAATGGATCAGGTATTTGAGGACAATGGCGTGAAAGTGGTGACTGATTTGAAGAGCTTTTTATATTTAGTAAATACAGAATTGGATTTTTCGGATGGGTTGAATGGAAAAGGATTTTATTTCAACAATCCTAATGCGAGCAGAAGTTGTGGTTGTGGAGAGAGTTTTTCTGTGTAGCTTTGAATTATGTGGGCAATCGCAAGAAAAGAATGGGCGCATTATTTCGGAAGCATTACAGGCTATTTTATCATTAGTTTCTATCTACTGGTAAATAGCCTTTTTTTATTTGTA
>CALCEA010000056.1 GCA_937900675.1 uncultured Chitinophagaceae bacterium | reverse complement strand
GTTAATATTTAAATAATATTAAATAAAAAAATAATGTATAATACGAAAAACGGAATTAAATGTTACCGTTTAGTTAAATTTTTCTAAAAATCTTTTTATATTTAGGTGGTGTGTTCTCAAAAAAGTGAACATTTTTTTAACTATAATTTAAACAACAACATGAGAAAAAAACTATTATGGTGTTTGTTTGTTGCGTTTTTCTCTTTCCAAGCGGCAATCGCTCAAAACACAACTGTAACTGGTAAAGTAACTGACGAAAAAGGTGCTCCAGTTGAAGGTGCTGTTATCACGGAGAAAAGTGCTTCAAAGAACAGAACACTATCTGATGCGAATGGTGCATACAGAATCAGTGTAAAGACTGGAGCTGTTTTGCAAGTTTCAAGTGTAGGCTTCGAAAAGAAAGAAGCTACTTCGCAAGCTGTAACTAATTTCACATTAAAGTCTTTGAAAGAAGATTTGAGTGAGGTGGTTGTAACTGCCTTAGGTATCAAGAAAGAAAAGAAAGCATTAGGTTATGCGGTTTCTTCTATTGGTAAAAAGGATTTAGAACAAAAACCTGAAATTGATATCGCTCGTTTATTAAACGGTAAAGCGCCAGGTGTAAACATCTTGAACACAAGTGGTTTATCTGGTTCTGGTACTAACGTAGTAATTCGTGCGGTAAGTACTATCTCTGGTAACTCTCAGCCTTTATGGGTTGTGGATGGTGTGCCTTTTGATGGTGGTACTAACCAACAAGCTAACTTTACTTATGGTAACAATACTCCTAGCCGTTTCTTAGACTTAGATCCAAACAATGTTGAGTCAATCGATGTATTGAAAGGTTTGAGTGCGACTACATTGTATGGTGAATTAGGTAGAAATGGTGTAATCTTAGTAACTACTAAGAACGGATCTACTCAAAAGACAAGAAAGAAAAATGAAGTGACTGTAACTCAGTCTTATTCAGTAAACCAAGTAGCTAACTTACCAGAATACAACGAATCTTATGGTGGTGGTTTTGACTTGAGTTTAGGTTTAGCTTTCTTCTCTAACTGGGGAGCTAAGTTTACTGATCCTCCAGCAAAAGTGGCGCATCCTTATAGCCGTGCTGCTTTAAACGCTGCATTCCCTCAATATGTAGGAGCTACTTATGATTATAAATATTATAATAGTGTATCTAGATTCTTCCGTAATGGAACTTCTAAGAATACTTCTGTAAACTTTGCAGGTTCTGCTCAAAATGTGAACTATAACATTAACTATGGTTACACAGATGACCAAGGTTTCGTAGAAGGTAACGGTTCTTTAAAGAACAATATCTCTATGGGTGGTACTATGAAATTAACTAACAAGTTAACATTGAATGGTACTTTCAACCACGTTCAAACAGATGTTAAATCTCCACCAACTTCTCCTTCATTTGGTTCTACAGCATCTAACCCATCTTTATATGGTGATGTAATGTATACTCCAACTGCTGTGGATTTGATGGGCTTAGAATATCAAAACCCAATTGATGGTTCTCATGTTTACTATAGAAATGGTAACGATATCCAAAACCCTCGTTGGACTTTAAAGAACTCTTTCACTCAAGATAAAGTAAGCAGAAACTATGGTCAGATCTCTGCTAACTATGACTTAAGTCAAAAAGTAAAAGTTCAATACCGTTTTGGTTATGATAACTATTCAAACTACCAATTATATGCTCAAAACAAAGGGGGTACTTATTATCCTCAAGGTTTCATGAGAACATCTACAGGTAACAACGCTATCTTAGACCATACATTAACTACTACCTATAAAACAGATATCAATAATGATTTCAATTTAGATGTATTAGCGGGTGTAAACTCTAGAGAATTAAGTTATAGCCAAATGGGTGTAACAAGTAAAGAGCAATTAGTATTTGGTTTATTAGATCATACGAACTTCATCACTCACGATATCGTGAACGAAGCTGGTGCTGATATGGATTACAAAACAAAGAACCTTTCTATCGGTGCATTCGGATCTGCTACTTTAGGTTATAAGCAATATGCTTATTTAGTAGTAGGTGGTAGAAATAGCTGGACTTCTACTTTAGAAGCTGCTAACAGAAGCGTATTCTATCCAAATGTAAGTGCTTCATTCATCCCAACTGAAGCATTAGAATTCTTAAGAAATAAAAAGAATATCAACTACTTAAAAGTTCGTTTAGGTTATTCTACTGCAGCTAACTTCCCTGGTCCATATTCTACAAGATCTGCATTGAGCATTTCAACTAGAAACTTTGTGACTTCAACAGGTGCGGTAATTAATACCAACACTATTCCTAACTTCTTGCCAAATCCAAACTTGAAGCCAGAGTTAATGGCGGAAGCTGAGACTGGTATTGAAGGTAAATTCTTCCAAAGTAGATTAAGCACAGATATCACTTTATACCAAAGAGTTTCAAACGATCAAATCTTAAATAGAGATTTGGATCCTTCTACTGGTTATACATCTCAACAAATCAATGCTGGTAAAGTAACTAACAAGGGTATTGAAGCTCAGTTAGCTTACAAAATTATCAGAAATAAAGATTGGGTTTGGGAAGTAACAGGTAACTGGACCATCAACCAATCAATGGTATCTGATATCCCTTCTGACTTAAAAGAAATCGTTTATGCTGGTTATACTACCTTAGGTAACTTTGCGATCAACGGTTATCCTTTAGGTATCATGAAAGGTTATTATTTCCAAAGACATGCTAATGGTCAATTATTAGTAGGTGCAGGTGGTGATTATATTGCATCAACAAATATTGGTATTATTGGTGATCCTAACCCTAAGTACAAATTATCTGGTATCAATAGTTTATCATACAAATCATTCACATTTAGATTCCAAATAGATTATACTTGTGGTGGTGATATGTACTCTTCAACAGCTAGATCTTTGTTGGCTAGAGGTGTTACAAAAGATACAGAGTTTGATCGTTCTGCACCATATATCTTACCTGGTGTGAAAGCAGATGGTACTCCTAACAATATCCAAATCAGTGCTACTCAAGGTTATTTCAATAATGTGTTTGGTCCAGACCAATCAGGTATATTTGATGCAACTGTAGTAAGATTAAGAGATATGTCTTTATCTTATTCATTACCTGAGAAGTTATTAAGCAAAACGCCATTTGGTAGCTTATCAATTTCAGCAAATGGTAGCAACCTTTGGTATTATGCACCTAACTTCCCTAAATACATGCACTTCGATCCTGAAACAAATGGTTTAGGAGTAGGTAATGGTAAGGGTTTAGAATTTATCACTGGTCCTTCTGCTCGTAGAATGGGCGTAAGTGTAAGAGTAACCTTTTAATACTAACTAAGTAAAAAGTAAAGAATATGAAATATTTTAAAATTATAGTAATCCTAGCGTTATTTTCAACTACGGTTGCATGTAACAAGGAGTTGGATGCTCTTTTGGAGAATCCAAATGCCCCTTCTGTGAATACTGCCGATGTTGACTTATTGTTGAACACGGTTCAGTTATCATTCACAGGTTTCTTTGACGATGCGTCAAATTTAGGAGGTCAATTAACTAGACAACAAGCTATGTTTGGCCCTCTTTATTCAAACGCTTATTCACCAGGCACATCTGATGGTTTGTGGACTAATGGTTACACAAGCATTATCAAGAATGCAAATGCTTTGATTCCATTGGCTCAAAAACAAAATAAGTTTAGAGCTTCAGGTATGGCTAAGTTTTTCAAAGCTTATGCTTTAGCTACAATGGTAGACGCTTTTGGTGATATCCCTTATTCAGAAGCTGAATTAGGAATTGAAAATCCTAATCCTAAACAAGATAAAGGTGCTGCAGTTTATGCTGCTGCGATCGCTTTATTAGATGATGCGATTGTAGACTTTGGTAAAACTAGTGCGAATGTTGCCAATGACTTATACTATGGCAATAGTTCTGCAAAATGGATCACTGCTGCTAAAACAATGAAGTTTAAATTGTTAATGCAAACTCGTAAAGTAGATGCAGGTGCTGCTGCTAAAATTCAAGCATTAGTAACTGCTGGTGATTTAATCAAAACTGCTTCAGGAGACTTTAACTTTAAGTACGGTTCTAACAGAACTTCTCCAGATTCTCGTCACCCAGATTATGCAGGTAACTATAATGCTGCAGGTTCTGTAGGTGAGTATATGGGAGATTGGTTTATGTGGGCTGTAGTAGCTGAGAAAAATGGTGGTACTGTATCTGGTGCTAAAGGAACAACTTTAGATCCAAGACAACGCTACTATTTCTATCGTCAAAACACTTCTGGTGCTAACGTAAATGAAATCACATTATCTTGTATTACTTACCCAAGACCAGCTCATTATACAGCTGATCAACCTTTCTGTTATATTGGTACAGGTTATTGGGGTCGTGACCATGGTGATAACAGTGGTACTCCTCCAGATGGTTCTTTCAGAACAACTTGGGGTATCTATCCTGCAGGTGGTTTGTTTGACGAAAACCAAAACACTAAAGTTGGTTTAGAAGTAGGTGGTAAAGGTGCTGGTATCTTACCAATTTGGAACTCTGAGTTCACTCATTTCAAATTAGCTGAAGCTGCTGCAACTGGAGTAATCTCTGGTGGTATGACTGCTGCTAGAGCTAGCTTAGAAACTGCAATTAGAAATAATATGGCTAAAGTAACTGGTTTCCCTGCAACTGTAGGTATTACACCAAGTGCTACTTATGCTGCAACTTCTACTACCATCAACAACTATGTTAATTTAGTTTTAGCGTCATTTGATGCGGCTACTACTGATGATGCTAAGTTGGGAATTATCATGAAAGAGTATTATTTGTCAACTTGGGGTAATGGATGGGAAGCATACAATGCTTATCGTTTAACTGGTTATCCTAAAAATATGCAACAAACTGTGTACTCTCCAACTCCAGGTTTCTTTATCCGTTCGTTCTACTATCCTTCAGTATATGTGAATAGAAACTTAAACGCTCCAGCTCAAAAAGCATTGGGTGTGAAAGCTGAAAAAGTATTCTGGGATAATAACGCAGATAATTTCATCAATTAATAAATTTGACAATAATGAAAAAAATATTCAATAAAATATTAATTGCAATTGCCTTCACGGCGTTGGTTTCTTCTTGTCAAAAGGAGGACCTTGCTCTTAATAATCCATTTGTTGACATCAACAACTTAGGGAAGGGTGCTTATGTAACTTTAAATTCAGTTACAAATGCTAACTTAAACTTTGCTGCTATTGATGCTTCAACAGTAGGTGTTAAAATCGACCCATACAATAATGGGGTAAAAATCAAAGAAGTAAAATTGTATGTATACAAGGGATCTTCTGCTGATCCTAAAGCTTGGAAATTGGTAAAAACAATTCCAGTGGCAGGTACAACAACTGTATCAGCTACAGGTGCTGAAATTGCTAAAGCTTATGGTACAACCACTGCGGCGTTATTTGCTCCAGGTCAGTTCTATACTTTCTATCATCAAGTAGTTACTGAAGATGGTAAAACTTATGATATCTCTAATACAGTGGGTGCATTAGAATCTGCTGGTGGTTATAACGCATGTATGCGTTGGACTGCTTTTGTGGTTTGTCCATTCACAGGAGGTATGACTGGTTTATATACTGTTGTTCAGGATGACTGGGCTGACTGGTCTGTTGGCGATGTAGTAAAAGTTACTGATGGCCCTGGTGCGAATCAAATCAATTTATCTGCTGTATGGCCTAATCCTGCATATGGCGATAAAGTGAATGATTTAGTAATGAGTATCGACCCAGCTACTGGTGCAGCTAAATTAGCAACTAACAATGTTATTTTTGCTAACTATGGTCAAAACACAAGTGCTTACATTCCAAGCAATGGTACAAACGGATATGTGTTCTCTTGTACTGGTTATATTGGTTTGAAAATAGGTATTAAGTATGGTACTACCGACTACGGTGTAAATACATTAACCTTACAAAGAAAATAAACCTGAGGTTTATATACTTAAAAAGGCCCCGAATCATCGGGGCCTTTTTTATGCGTTCAATTAATAAAAATCTTTTGTGAAAGTTTATAAAACAATGGGTTCTTGATGACTATCTAAGAACTGGTATTCTACCAAATGACTTGCGTTGGAAGCCTGTGATTTTAATTTAATCTTATACTTCTTCTTCCATCGCTTTACAATGCTTGTAAATAAGCCCTTTGTTAAATGCGAGTGAATGATAGGGTGTACCAATAAAACCAGGGATTTGTGTCCGTGAGTGGCCAAATAAGCTAGTTTCTTTTCCATCTCGTCTTCTAATAATAAAGTAGAAGTAATTTTACCAGTTCCACTACATGCTGGACAATCTTCTGAAGTATTGATATTGACTTCAGGTCTGATTCTTTGTCTGGTTGCTTGTAATAAACCAAATTTGGAAATTGGCAATACGGTATGTCTAGCACGATCGGTCTTCATAAAACCTTCCAATGCTTCTTGAACCTTCTTTTTATTTTCAGGAAGCTTCATGTCAATAAAGTCGATCACTATAATACCTCCTAAATCTCTAAGTCTTAATTGTCTTGCAATCTCTTCTGCAGCTTCCATATTGGTTTGCAATGCATTCTCTTCTTGGTTATTGCTAACGCTTTTAAAGCCAGAGTTTACATCAATTACATGTAATGCTTCAGTGTGCTCAATAATTAAATAAGCTCCACTTGGAAGGTTGACAGTTTTGCCAAAACCAGATTTCACTTGCTTGGTAATACCATACTGATCAAAAATATCATTATCGGTATTGTGTAAGCTAAGAATATTGGTTTTTTGTGGTGCGATTCTTTGTAAATAATTCAAAGTATGATCATATACTTTTTTATCATTCACTACAATTTTATTAAAATCTTCGTTTAATAAATCTCTTAAGATACTATTGGTCTTGCTCTCTTCGCTCATAATGCGCGTAGGAGCTACTGCACCTTTTAAATTCTTTTGAATAGTGGTCCAGTTAGCAATCAAGCTTAATAAGTCTTCATGTAATTCTGAAGTGCTTTGTCCTTCTGCAGCAGTTCTAACAATCACGCCAAAATTCTTAGGCTTAATCGCTTCGATAATTTTTTGTAATCTTTTTCGTTCTTCACCGCTATGAATTTTTTTAGATACCGCTACCATGTCATTGAATGGTGTAAGTACTACAAATCTTCCAGCTAAAGACAATTCACAAGTTAATCTTGGGCCTTTGGCAGCAATGGGTTCTTTTAAAATTTGAACCATGATGCTTGGCTTGCCATTTAAGACCTCGCTGATCTTTCCTGTTTTAACAATTTCAGGAGCAGTTTCAAATTTGGTAAAATCGAATGAGTTGTTGTTATCATTTACAGCTTGATGTGTAAATTGAATAATTGATTTTACATAGGGGCTTAAATCAGTATAATGTAAGAAGGCATCTTTTTCAAAGCCAACATCCACAAATGCAGCGTTTAAACCTGGGATAATCTTTTTTACTTTACCAAGATATAAATCTCCCACTGCCCAACGGGCATCCATTTTCTCGTTGTGTATTTCAACCAACTTCTTGTCCTCTAATAAGGCAATTTCTACCCCATCAGCAGCACTATTAATAATTAATTCTTTGTTCACTTATAGCAACTTTTAAACAACAGTATACGCGCTATACTAGATAACGGTAACTATGCTTTATCATTTGATGAAACAGGACCACTTTACGAAGGAAGGAAAAGGTAAAGTAAAGTTGCTAAGTAGAAAGGTGGCCTGCAGATTAAAAAGAATACTAGCGTGTTACCCAATGGCACACGCTAGTATCATATAAGAACTATTTATTCTTCTTCTTATGACGATTCTTTCTTAAACGCTTTTTTCTTTTGTGTGTAGCAATCTTATGACGCTTTCTTTTTTTACCACAAGGCATGTCCGATAATTTTTGTTATTAAAAATATTATTTCTTCAACTCTTTGATTCTGTTAGAGATAGCAGCTTTGGCATCTGGAATATTCACTAAGTCTTTCACTTTGGTATACCATTTTATTGCTTCTGCTTTTTGGTTGGCCAATTCATAACACTCAGCTAAATGTATCATAGCTTCCAAATTACTTGGTTGCAATTGAATAACTATTAGCAATCGCTCAATAGCTTTATCGTATTGACCAGATTTTTTACCTCCTAATGCTAGTATAAATTGTCCGTAGGCATTCTGCGGATTTTTGTCCACGATTTGCTTCACTTTCAATATTCCTTGCATAGGATTGTCTGAGATATTTCCAAACAAATAACAGGCTCCTAAATTAATAGCTGCACTATCGTTGTTTGGGTTCATTTCCAATGCTTTCTCTAAAAGAACTTTTGCATTTCCGGCCATCCATGGTAGAAGGGCTGGTGGTGCATCCGGCGTGATCAAGTTATCAATCAACTGCTGGGCTGCAAAAGTGAGGCTTTTTTCAGAATTTTCCAACAAAGCAGCACTGTAAGTGTAATATAAATAAGGGGCAAGGCGATTTGCGGAATCTGCCCAAAAACGAGCCAATTTTTTGGTATACAATAAGCTATCAGTAGTGGTTTTTGACCTACTTAATTGATTTTCAATGCTTAGTAAAGAAATTTTGAATTCAGCACTTAAGCTTGTTTTAGCGTCGCTGATGATTGATTGATTTGTAACTGATTGATTTTCAGTAGAATTGCCAGCAAGTGGCTTTTGTTCATTACTAGATCTTGGAGCTACAAAATAGAGTAAACCCAATAAGATAAGGGCAATAATAACTACAAAAACTTGAGGTTTTTTCAATGTAAGACAATTTCGGGCAAAGGTAATTACTTACGCTTGCTTTTCACATCGTTTACAAATTCTTTTGCAGGTTTGAATGCAGGAATAAAATGTTCTGGAATTTCTACCGCAATATTCTTCTTAATGTTACGCCCAATTTTTGCGGCTCTTTTCTTAGTAATAAAGCTGCCAAAGCCACGAATATAGATATTCTGGCCGTTTGACAAGTTTTCTTTTACTTCCTTAAACATGGTTTCTAAAGTAACTAATACATCTACTTTAGGGATTCCTGTTTTTTCAGAGATTTGATTGATTAAATCAGATTTTCTCATGATTTGGTTTTTGGGGTTTCAGTCTTAAAAATAAATCAATTTTTAGCTTTTTACAACTATATTCTTATTTTTTATTCATTTTAATGCATAATTTAAGCTAAATACACATTTGTTTTATTTATATATAAATTAAATTTAATTCATAATTGACAAAAAGGGGTACTTCTAATTCGAATTCACCTTTTTTAATCGATTTTTGCAGTTCGATGGCAAAACAATTTACAGACCTTTTATTGGAATGGGATAAAGATCAAAATGATCGAGTAATGCCTTGGAAGGGGGAGAAAGATCCATACAAAATTTGGTTGAGTGAAATTATTCTACAACAAACAAGGGTAGAACAGGGATGGGCATACTATGAAAAATTCATTCATCATTTTCCCACTATTTTTGATTTAGCAAAAGCAAAAGAAGAAAAGGTTTTTAAATTATGGGAAGGACTAGGATATTATAATCGTTGTAGAAATTTATTGTTTACCGCTAAGCTGATTGTAAAAGAGTATAAAGGTATTTTCCCTTCTACTTATGAAAAATTATTGGCTTTAAAAGGAATTGGTCCTTATACCGCAAGTGCTATTACATCTTTCGCTTTCAATTTACCACACGCTGTTGTAGATGGTAATGTTTACAGGGTTTTAGCTAGATTCTACGGTATAGACACCCCTACAGATTCTAAAGAAGGTTTGTTGCAATTCAACGAACTAGCGTATCAAAACTTATCTAAGAAATTTCCTGGACAATACAATCAAGCCATCATGGATTTTGGTGCAACGGTTTGTAAACCAGCTTTGCCCAATTGTAATGATTGTGTTTTACAAAATAAATGTGTCGCTTTTTCGCTGAATAAAGTCAATCAGCTTCCAGTTAAAATAAAATCTATTCAAAAAAAGAAAAGGAATTTTGATTTTTACTGTTTTGAATACAAAAATACTTGGTTGATTCAAAAAAGAACTGCAAAAGATATCTGGCAGGATTTGCATCAGTTTTATTTAATTGAACAAGACAGTTTTCTTCCAATAACTGAAGCATCTATATTGGATGTATTAAAAACGCAATTAACCATTGCTAGCAAGGCTATAGACGCATCGGGCATTCGTATTTTCTCCCCCTATAAGCAGCAATTAACGCATCAAACTATTCAGGCTAGGTTTATAGTGGTCCCATTAAAAACAATGCCAAAATCACTATCAAAAGCCAGCTGGGTAAGCGTTAAGCAATTGCAAAAATTAGCCTTTCCTAAATTACTCAACGAGTTCTTGCAATCCGATTTTCAAAAAATATAGTAACTTTCAGTCATAAATTAACACTCCATTGGACTACCACTCGGGATTTTTATCCATTCCCTCTTCGGCTTATTTTGATATCGCTAAAATACAGGGCGACACAGGACTAGTATTGTTGATGCTGGTTTTATTATTTTTCTCTTTTGTCATTGCCGGATCTGAAGTGGCGTTTTTCTCACTTTCATACAAAGATTTACAAGTATTAAAGTCAAAGAAGCATGCTCCATTAAAAAGAATTGTCTTGTTGTTAGAAGATCCTAAAAAGCTTTTGACATCCATGTTAATTGCCAATAGTTTTATTAATATCTGTATTATTTTAATTGCCAATATTTTAATTGATCACGCATTTATTTTTGAACAAATTCCAATTCCTGGTTTTGAGTTTATTGTCAAAGTGATTGCGGTAACATTGATGTTATTGTTTTTTGGAGAAATCATGCCAAAAGTAATGGCTACTCAAAACAATATCCGATTCGCTCAAGATTTTGGTGTGGTGATTCAAATTGTATATTTTCTTTTTGCAAAGCCAAGTGCTTGGATGGTGAAGTATACTAATATCATTGAAAATAAATTGGCTAATAATAATACAGGAAGTTCTTATAGTATTGAAGAATTAGATCATGCCATTGATCTAACTACTTCTCCTAATCAACAAGAGAACGAAAAGAAAATCTTAAAAGGGATTGTAAAATTTGGGAATATCACGGTGAAGCAAATCATGAAAACCCGCTTAGATGTATATGGTGTAGAGGAGACCATTTCTTTTCATGATTTATTAAACAATATCAAAGAATACAATTACAGTAGATTTCCAGTGTATAAGGAAGATCTAGATTCTATTGTGGGAATGATACATACCAAAGATGTATTACCACATTTACAAAAAGAAGCTAGCTTTAATTGGCATAGTTTAATAAGACCTGCATTTTTTGTACACGAGCAAAAGATGATTGAAGATTTATTAAAAGAATTTCAAACCAAGAGGATTCACTTTGCTGTTGTAGTAGATGAATTTGGAGGAACCAGTGGAATTATTACTTTGGAAGATATTTTAGAAGAAATTGTAGGAGATATTAAAGACGAGTTTGACGAAGAAGAATCTACCATTAAAAAAATAGACCCTTATCATTATATAGTAGAAGGCAAGACAGCGATTATTGACCTGTGTAATTATTTAGACTTACCCACTCAGTTTTTTGATGAAGTAAAAGGAGAAAGTGATACAGTGGCAGGATTATTCTTAGAATTGGCGGGTGCTTTCCCGGTATTGCAACAATTGGTGAAATACAAGCATTTTAGCTTTACTGTTTTAGAAATTCAGAAAAATAGAATTCATAAATTACAATTAATCATTGCACCTATTAATACTTCCGGAACCGATGCAATTGCGTAAATTATTTTTCTTTTTTCTTTTAATTGGCTTGGGTTGTAATCAGCCTTATTCAGTTAAACCCAAAGGGTATCAGCAAATTGATTTACCTGCAAAGCAATATCAAGTTTTTTCTGAAACCGGCTATCCTTATTCTTTTGAGTATCCTGTTTATGCAACAATAGATAAGCAAGTAAGTTATTTAGGCAATGATAAATCAAAAGATGCTTGGTTAAATATCAGGTACCCGCAATTTGGTGCTACTTTATACCTAAGTTATAATCAAATTAATGCAAGTGCTAGTATAGATACCTTGGTAAAAGATGCGTATACATTTGCTAATAATCATAATAGCAAGGCTAATTTTATTGAAGACTCTGCATTTGAAATCAATCAAGAGGTAAAAGGCGTTTTCTTTCATATTGGAGGAGATGTTGCTACTTCTTACCAGTTTTTTGCAACAGATTCTACCAGACATTTTTTAAGAGCAGCATTGTATTTTGAGACTACACCCAATGAAGATTCTTTAGCACCTATTAATCAATATCTTTTTAAGGATATGCAAAGAATGGTGCGCACTTTGCGATGGAAATAAAACTATCTTTACAGCACAATTTAGCATATGATTATTATAGACCATGTTTTGGTGAGCGACCAAGTAGTAGAAGAGCAGTTTGTATGTGATTTATCAAAATGCAAGGGGGGATGTTGTGAAGATGGAGATGCAGGTGCGCCATTAGAAAACAAAGAAAAAGAGTATATAAAAGACTTTTTTGAAATGGTGAAACCTTATATGACCAAGGAGGGAATTAAAGAAATCAAACAAGTTGGTCCTTATTTATATGACAGAGAGTTTGGCTGGGTGACCCCAACAATTGATGGCAAAATTTGCGCATATGGCTATAAAGACAAAGAGGGGATTATCAAATGTGCATTTGAACAGGCCTATAATGATGGTAAAATTCCTTGGAAGAAGCCTATCAGCTGTCATTTATTTCCAATTAAATTATCCAAAAGCAAATCTGATCCAGGCATTGAATATATGAATTACGAGCCAAGAGAGGATTTGTGTAAGGCTGCCTGCTCATTGGGCAAGAAATTGAAAGTGCCTGCCTATGTGTTTTTAAAGGAATCCATCATCAGAAAATATGGGGAGACTTTTTACGAAACTCTGGATGCCACTGCCGCGCATTTGAAAGAGAAAAATAAGTAGTTTTGTACTAATGGAGAGTATATACGCAGCATCATTTGATTCTAAAAGTAGTGCCAAAGCAATTGATTTGGATCATAGAAAAAAGATCAACTTCAATATTGGCAAATACAATGCTGTCGTACCAAAAGGTAAATTACAATTCACCGATTTAAATCGTGTAAGAGAATTATCAAAAAACAGAAAATGGGAGGCCATTGAGCATTTGGATTTACACCTAACGCAATTTGAAAATCAAATTACTAAAAGAGGTGCCAAGGTTTTTTGGGCAGAAGATAGTGAACAGGCTTTAAGTTTTATTGGAGATTTATGTAAAGAAAAATCTTGCAAATCCATTGTGAAGAGCAAGAGTATGGTTACAGAAGAAATACATTTAAATGCTTATCTAGAATCTATTGGAGTAGAAAGTGTGGAGACGGATTTGGGAGAATACATTCAACAATTAGATGGGGAAGCTCCCTATCATATTGTAACACCTGCAATGCATAAAAGCAAAGAGGATGTTGCAAAATTGTTTGCAGAGAAATTAGGGACAGATATTAATATGACACCAGAAGAATTGACTTTGGTGGCTAGAAAAAATTTAAGAGAAAAATACACGCAAGCTGAAATTGGTGTTACTGGCGCAAACTTCATCATCTCTGATGTGGGCGCTATTGCCGTAACAGAGAACGAAGGAAATGCAAGATTGTCTGCTTCTTGGCCTAAAACACATGTTGTAATAGTGGGTATAGAAAAAGTAATTCCTTCTATTAATGACTTGGGTTTGTTTTGGCCTTTATTGTCCACATTTGGAACTGGTCAACAAGTAACTGTATACAATAGTATTATTTCTGGCCCAAGAAAAGCGGATGAAACGGATGGTCCAGAAGAGATGTATGTTATTTTATTGGATAATGGACGCACTGAATTATTAGCGAATGCGAAAAGTCGAGAGGCTTTATACTGTATTCGTTGTGGTGCTTGTTTAAATGCTTGTCCTGTATATAAAAATATTGGTGGACATGCATATGAGACAACTTATAGTGGGCCCATCGGAAGTGTTATTACTCCTCACTTAAGAGGTATGCATGATTATAAGCATTTGAGTTATGCTTCTAGTTTGTGCGGCAATTGTACAGAAGTGTGTCCTGTTAAAATTAATTTACACGAATTACTTTTGGAAAATAGAAGAGAGGCGGTGATTGAGGGGGAGAGTAGTTTTGCTGAAAAATTTGCTTGGAAAATGTGGAAGCAAGCATCTTTAAGTAGAACTTTAATGAATCAGGGAAATGCTCCTATAAAGAATTGGGTAATTAACAAAATGTTTAAAGGCTGGTCAGATAAAAGAGCTCCATTAGAGTTTCCTAAAAAAACATTTAATCAACTTTGGAAAGAGCAGCACAAAAAATAATTACATAGCGTCTGCATCAGATACTGCTTCAACTGGATCTTTTTGTTTCTTCAAACTATTATTTACCAAGTATACTCCTGTTAGCGTGCAGATAGTTCCTACAATACTATTCCAACTCATATCTTCTTTGAGTAATAGCGATCCTACCCAGATAGCAACAATGGGATTGATATAAGCATATAAAGACGCAATAGATGCTTGTAAGTGCTTCATGCTGTATATAAAAGAGATGAATGCAAATACAGAACCACCAATAACCATATAAACAATGACGCCCCAAGAAATGGCAGGTATCTCTGTAATAGGAATATAATTTCCAGAAAGATAGGTGAATACACCCATGGTAATGGCACTAATAAACATTTGCCATCCAATAGAATAGTAAGGGTTGATATCTATTTTTGTTCTGGAAATAATGATTGAACCAACGCTCCATGTAAGCATTGCAAACATAGAAAGACCAACACCCAAGGGATAGTGTCCACCATGAACCTGTAGACTATCTTTATAAAATATAAATCCAATTCCTAGTAAGCCTAGAAACAAACCCAACAGGGTTTGAGGTGTAATACGAATAGCTTTATAATAAAATCTTTCAATTAACACTACAGATAGTGGATACAATGCAGCAATTAAAGCCGCTAAGCCGCTTGTAATAAATTGTAAGCCATATGTAGCAATACCATTAGAAGATACAAACATTAAAAAGGCCATTGGTATTAACCACTTAAATTGTTTGGCTGTTGGAAGTTTTTCTTTCTTGATGAGCAAAAAAAACAAAATATAAATGCTGCCACCAAAAAATTGTCGAATGCTAGCCAACTCGAATGCTGGCATATGATTGATGCCCATCTTGCTTGCTACCCAAGTTGTTCCCCAAACTATACTTGTTACAGTAAGGGCCAGGTATGCTTTTTTTTGATGGGACATTCAATTAATGTTTGAAATGTCTTAATCCAGTGATCACCATGGCCAATCCATTGTTTACACAGTATTCGATGCTATCCTTATCTCTTACAGAACCCCCTGGCTGGATAAAAGATTGAATGCCTGCTTGATGTGCAATTTTTACGCAATCATCAAATGGGAAGAAAGCATCAGAAGCAAGGCTGGCACCATTTAAATCGAAATTAAATTGCTTTGCCTTTTCAATAGCATGTCTTAATGCATCTACTCTAGATGTTTGACCGCAGCCTTTTCCAACTAATTGCTTATTCTTGATTAATGCAATGGCGTTACTCTTTAAATGTTTACAAACAATATTACCAAAAATTAAATCTTCTTTTTCTGAATCACTACAAGGTCTTGCACCCACTTCATCCCAGTTGGCATAATTGCCCGCATCGATACCTTGTTCCAATGTGCCGTTTAAAATAGATTTTTGTTGAGTTGGTTTAAATTGAACCCCTTCTTTAGTTTGCAATAAGATTCTATTTTTCTTTGCAGACAAAATAGTAATCGCATCTTGATCAAAAGCAGGAGCAATTAATACTTCAAAAAATATTTCTTGAATGGCTTCCGCGGTTGCTTTATCGATCGTGCCATTGGTTACTAATACGCCCCCAAAAGCACTTTCTGGATCACCCGCTAAAGCTGCTGTCCAACTTTCTAATACAGTTGGTCTTTGTGCAACACCGCATACATTGGTATGCTTGATAATGGCAAAACTAGTTTTAGGTAATTCTGTAATAATAGCAATAGCAGCATCTACATCCACTAAATTATTATAAGATAATTCTTTACCATTTAATTGAGTAAACCAGTTATCTAGATTGCCATAAAAATTAGCTATTTGATGTGGGTTCTCTCCGTATCTCAAAGTTTTACCAGTGATTGGATTAAAGTAGTTGTTGATAGCTATATCATAATGCATTACCACTTCAAATGCTTTTGCAGCAAATGCCTTTCTTTGATCTAATTGGGTAGTTCCTTTTTGGTCAATCAATAATTGATTCAATTTTGTATAATCTTCCTTAGCAGATAACACCACTAAATCACGAAAGTTTTTCGCCGCAGCACGAATCATAGATGGGCCGCCAATATCAATTTTTTCGATAATTAATTTTTCTTCTGTGGTATTTCTAAGGGTTTCTTCAAATGGGTATAAATCTACAATCACTAAATCTAAAGCAGGAATATTGAATTGAGCCATTTCTTGCAAATCCTGCTCCTCATATCTTCTTCCCAAAATTCCCCCGAAAACAGAAGGGTGTAAGGTTTTTACACGACCCCCTAAGATAGAAGGATATCCAGTTACGCTTTCGACTGCAACACAAGGGATGCCTAAATCTTCTAAGAATTTTTGTGTACCACCAGTAGAATAGATGGTAATATTTAAACTATGTAAGGTTCTAGCTAATGGCTCTAAGCCGTCTTTGTAGAAAACCGAAATAAGGGCGGATTGAATCTTTTTTTCCATACGCAAAGGTACAAGAAGTTAAGGTAGTATGCAAGCAGATACCCAATAGGGATAGCGCTAAAATGAATGGGTTGTGGACTGATTGTGAAAATGTATTGCACAATCTGTGTCATTTTTTGCATAAAGATTTCTATGATTTGCCCCCAATACAGCATTTTACAAAGGGTGGATGGAATTAATATTAATAAAATTAGGCCCTGTAGTAAGATATTGCTTAGAGGAATCATGATCATATTGCTCAAGATAATTCCTGTGGATAGGGTATTAAAGTAAAAGAGCAATAATGGTAATGTGGTTATTTGAGTAGCCAATGTAATGGAGAAATTGTTCCAAATAGCTTTAATGAATGGATTTTGGATGGCTATGCTGTTTTGAATTCTCGGATACACCAAATGAATTCCAATGACTGCTGCATAGGATAACTGCCATCCAATATGATAAATAGTTTGGTGGCTACATAGAAGAATAATCAATAATCCACTTGCAATTGAGTTCAATAAGTATTTATGTAGATGAAAGTAACCACCCAATTGAAACAAGCAAAAGAATATACATGCTCTTACCATGGAGGGACTTGCATGCGCGATGAGTGTATACAAGCAAACAGCACTTAATAAAAAAATTAATTCGATAGCACTTAGCCAAGAATTCTTAGGCCACCACTGGGTTAGTTTTAAAAGATATCGTCCAATCATATCTAAATGCATTCCACTTATTGCGATTATATGCATGATACCCAAGGCTGTATAGGCTTCTATGGTTGTTGAGTCCAAATGTGTTTTCTCTCCAATTAATAGTGCTTGTGCAAATTGATTGTGTTGAAAATTGGGTATGAATACATTTAATTTATGGATGATCTGGTCACGAATGGGTTGAATATAATTTTCTGCCAAGTCAATAAAATAGTTGGGTTGATTGGCTTTTAATTGTAGTAAACAATATCCCCAATACACTAAACAAAATTTTGAAAACAAACTTTTTATGATGCTGCTTAATCTAGATGGGTTTATAAGTATTAATATCCCTATGCTTAAGATCAATCCTATGTATAATGGCTCTTTGGGTATGGTAAACAAGTTGCCTATACCTATACCTAATAATAAGAAAAGAGAAATAAAAATACTTGGATGCTCTGATTTCCAATGCAAGTGGGACTTTTCCATCTTGCATGCTAATTCAATTCTTCTATCAATAATTTTCGGTAATTACTTTAGTGTCCTATTAAGAATACTGCTAACTTTTTGTGTAGCTCAGGCTTATTTTTCTTCCAATAATCTACTGTGCCGGTTTTAATCCATTCGCTTGGCCCAGTAATATCCACTCCGATACAAATTTTAGTAGTTGCATGGCAAGATTGAAGAATGGCATCTAATAACTGATCATTTCGATAAGGTGTTTCGATAAAGATTTGAGTACATGTTCTTGATCTCATATCTTGTTCCAAGGCCTGAATTTTTTTCTTTCTCTCCAATGCTTCAATTGGGAGATAGCCGTGAAATTGAAATAATTGTCCATTCATGCCACTTGCCATTAAAGCCAGTAAAATAGAATTAGGTCCCACATATGGCTTTACTGTTACACCCATTTCTTGTGCAATACCTACTAATATTTGGCCGGGATCTGCTACTCCAGCGCATCCAGCTTCTGAAATGATGCCAATATTTTTACCAGCTTTTAATAAGTCTTTGAAAGTATTTATTTGCTCTGCTTCCACTTTATGGATAGCACACCAGGTATAGTCTTCAATGACCATCTCTCTCCATAATTTTTTGAAATACCTTCTGGTGGTTTTTTCGTTCTCTACAAAAAAAGCATCGCATTGTTGTATCCATTTCACTATATCTGCAGGAATACTTTCCCATCCATCTTCATGCAGCAACATGGGTAATAAATATACTTTCGCTTCACTCATTAGGCTATTTCTTTTACTTCTTGTGTATTAATATGTGCAGCGATTAAAGCATAAAATGGTGCAGTCATCCATCCAATGATTGGAATAAGATGAAGCAAGTAAAATAATAATCCATTTCCAATAGGTAATCCTTTATGTTCACTCACATAACTTGCAGATGCAATTCTACTTTGTTTTTCGGTAGCCAAGCCATAATCAATCATTGCGTATCCAAAAAAATAGGCTTCCATGAGTATGGTAAAAATGGGTGTGAACCAACCAATCAAAGGCAGTGTACATACTAAAACAACTGGTATCAGGTACACTGTTTGCCATAGTAAATTAGTCAAACTTAATTGTATTGCTCTTAACACCAATTTTCTATAAGTTGTTATATTCAATACAAAAACTTTCTCTTCTTGTATTGCTGCAACTCTTAAATGCAAATAAGTAAAAAACGGAGAGAATAAAACCAGGAAGATAAATTTAAAAATGGCAAAGTAAAATAAGAGTAGGGTAAACCATAACCAGAAACTACCCATGGTTATAAAAAATCCTAGCCAGTCGCTATTTAAACTATCTACAAAGCTTTTTAATCCTGTTTTGAGTATGATCCATTCAATAAAAAAACTTGAACTCTGTCCAAAATAATTCATTCCAATGATGAATAGGGTTGTGTAGATGATTCCAGGAATAATCATCCACTTCCACAATTTATTTTGCAAAATAAATTGGTGCGCCATATAATACGCCCTAATGGATAAAATGAGTTCTTTGAGCATTAGTGTTGCATTTTGGTTCCAAATGCCAAATCTCCGGCATCTCCTAATCCAGGTATGATATAGCTTTTATTGTTTAATTCATCGTCAATATCTCCACACCAAATAGGAATATTTTTCCCTAATTCTTTCTCCACTAATTCAATACCTGCCCTACTAGCAATAGCAACGGCAATATGAATTTCTTTGGGTTGTTGTGTTTTAGTAATGGCTTGAATGGTTTGTACCAAAGAAGCGCCTGTTGCTAACATCGGATCTGCAACAATCAAAATTCGATTATTTAAATCTGGACAACTAAGGTATTCAATGCTTATTTCAAAACTTCCATCATCGTGGTGTTTTCTATATGCAGAAATAAAAGCATTGTCTGCTTTGTCAAAATAATTCAACATGCCTTGATGCAATGGCAAACCTGCTCTTAATATGGTAGCTAACACTGGTTGCTCATTTAGCATTTTAGAATCATGTACGCCTAATGGAGTGGTGGTTTTTACTATTTTGCTTTGCATATGCTTGCTCATCTCATAAGCAATCACTTCTCCAATACGCTCAATATTTCTTCTAAAGCGCATTCTGTCTTGTTGTACATGAATATCTCTTAACTCTGCAATCCAATTGCTTAATAAACTATGCTCTTTGCTTAAATGATGCACCATGGACTTAATTTTTTTTCAAAACTAAGTTTCTTCGGTCAATTTTAGCAGAAATTAAATCGATCTCCGTCAAATAATCCTTTGTCGCTAAGTTTTAAATGGGGGATCACCAATAATGCCATAAAACTTAAGGTCATAAATGGAGATCCAAGGCTTGATTCTAGAGATTTTGCCATACTATCAATGGTAGAATAAGAAGCTGCTACTGTATATGGGTTGTCTTTACTCATTAAGCCAGCCACAGGCAAGCCTAGTACTTTTGTTTCTTGGCCTTTAACACAGCTGATACCTCCTTTTTCTTGTACAACTGCATTGATGGCGCTAACGATCTCTTGGTCACTAACCCCCACTGCAATGATATTATGACTATCATGTGCTACTGTAGAAGCAATGGCACCCTGTTTGAATCCAAAATTTTTAATGAAAGCCATTTTTGGAACTGCTTGATGGTATCTATTGTACACTACCATCTTTAAAATATCTGTATTGGTATTAGAGACAATTTTTCCATCTACCACAGTAGCTTCTTCCCATAAACAATTGGTGATTAATTGGCCATCAATAGCTTCTATGACAGCCATTTTTTGTTCTTTGAACGGGTATGTTTCGATGGGAACTTGTATATCTTCTATTTTGATGGGGATAGTATTAAACTGATTAATGATTTTTTCATCTATAGGTTGAATCAATGATTGACCTTTTTCAGCAACCAATTCGCCATTGATAAATGTTTGAACAACATTAAAATCTGTTAGGTCTTCTACCACAATAAAATTGGCTGGATCATTGACTCTTGCCAATCCGGTAGGAAGTTGATAATGTACTACTGGATTTACGCATGCTGCTTTTAGAATATTAAAAATATTCAAACCTTTTGCTACTGCTCTTGCACAAAGTTGATTGATATGTCCTAATACCAAACTGTCTGGATGTTTATCATCACTACAAAGCATTACGCTATTAGGATGATCATCAATCAATTCATATAAGGCTTCAAAATTTTTAGCAGCACTTCCTTCACGAATTAAAATTTTCATTCCAAAACTTAATTTATCAACTGCTTCCTCAATGGTGAAACATTCGTGATCGGTACTTATGCCAGCTTCAATATAATTTTTAGCATCCTCTCCCATGAGTCCTGGTGCATGGCCATCAACAGGCTTGCCCACTGCATGTGCTGCTTTTATTTTTTTCATTACTTCCTCGTCTTTAAAAAGTACACCAGGGAAGTTCATCATTTCGCTTAAATAATAAATGTCTTTATTCGCTAATAAAGTTGCTACTTCTTCGCTATTGATAGATGCGCCAGCAGTTTCAAATGGGGTTGCTGGAACACAACTAGGTGCTCCAAAGAAAAAATGAAATGGCACTTTCTTTCCATTGTCTATCATATAATGTACACCTTCCACGCCGCATACATTAGCGATTTCGTGCGGATCGCTAATGGTTCCAATGGTGCCATGAATAACAGCAAGTTGAGCAAAGGCACTTGGAATAAGCATACTGCTTTCAATATGCACATGGCTATCTATAAATCCAGGCAAAATAAAATGGGCAGGGGCTTCCTCTACATTATTGATAGTAGTGATGATTCCATCTTTAATTTCGATAGCAGCAGGAAAAATTCGCTTGCCAACAATATCAATATATTGTCCTTTTATTTGAAAAGATCTGCTCATGTTTTGTGAATTATAAATTGAACCAATAGTTGAACTTAAAAATAAGCGCTCTGTTTTTATTTTTCAAGGTTGGATCAGTAAAATAGTTGTCGGTGTACACCAAGAAGAAATCACTCATTGGTTTGTATCTATATTGCAATCTACTGTTCACACTAAAATTATTACTCTGTGTATTGTATTGAATAAAGGTTGTCCAAAATAATTGCGTATTAAAATTGTATTCAATCTTTGGCTGTATCAACACTAAATTAGTGCTGCCGTATTTCCCAGGCAATTCGATTTTGTTAAACTGAGACCTTAGACCAAAATTTAAATGTGGTTGCTGTCTTAAATTAAATCCAGCTCCAAATCCTTTCACCACTCCATTATAAAATTGTCCAACAGTGAATCCGGCACCATAAGAAAAAGCTTTTCTAAAATCAGACATATACATCAGGTTCACTTGATTGAAACTGTATCTTGCTGCTGGAATAGGATCGCCATCTGTAAAAGAAGTAGCAAATAATAAATCTGTTGTACTATTAGAAAGTGTTAAATCCAAAGAACTTGTATTCTTATATTGATTCCTAACAGTGAATTTAACATTGCCTTCATTAAAACTATTGTCAGGGTTTAATACTAGATCATGATTGATGCTAGCGTTTAACTTGCCTAATTTCCCTTTCTCCGGCATGATCTCATAGGATAGCAAGGTGAACATAGATTTGAAGCCCATTCTAACAATAGTATCTCTTGCTGCATCATAGTTTTCAATTCTTTGCACAAAGCCCATATCGGTATAATAGTTCTTACCAATATTGTTTACCAAGTTGATAAAATTCCAATGCTTTGAACTAATCGAATAACCAGTTTCGAAATAAGCATCTTCTTGATTAATTCCTTGTTTGTAAGATTGATTATAATGTGTCCAAGAACTAAAGCTTCCACTGGTATTAGTATATTCAAAGCTTAATCCAGCATTTCTACCATATCTATCCAAAGGATTCTTTTTTGCTGCAGCTTCAGAAATAAAATTCTCTCTATTTAAAAAATATGCCTTAATGGAAGATCTTGCTAAAACTCTTCTATGTACAGTAAAGGCTGAAAAATTTTCAGGAGAGTAGTTTCCTTGTCTTCCTGTTTGCATATCCATTACCCCAATTCTGGTAGATGGATCAAGATTTCCAGAAAGTCTTGCGCCGAATAAAATGGGAATTCTATTTCCGTCTTTATCTAAACCAATTGATCTAGAATAAAAAGGACGAATGGGCGGAATACCAAAATCAGAAAACAAATCCGAATTCTCTAAAAAGAAAGTTCTTTTTTCAGGCAAGAAAATATTGAATCTAGTTAGGTTGGTTACTTGCTGATCCACATCTACCTGAGAGAAATCAGGATTGACTGTCAAATCTAAATTTAAGGAAGAGTTCACTGCTACTTTAGCATCAAATCCTGTGGTACCTGCTGCTTGAAGTTTTTGTCCATTCTCTTTGTCTTCATTGGCGTTGCCGGTAATGTAAGGCTGAAAAATAATATTGGAAGCGTTCTTTGGAGGACTAGAGGGGAAGTGCATTACCCCTGTATATCCTAAATCATATGATTTGAAATTAGTAGGAACTTTTGTCCAAGGGCTATACTCATTATGTTTTGCGTCAATTCTTAAAAAATTAATTCCCCAATGTTTTTGAGAAGGATCAAATCTTAATGACTTTAAAGGAATAGCCACTTCTGCTACCCAATAAGTACCATAATCTTTGGTGGCAGAAAACCATTTAGTATCCCAGCTCCAACTTGGTTTATCTTGAAAACTATTATTTAATTGATCTTCTGATTGAACATTTAAGGCACTTACTACAAAGAAAAAACCATTGGTCTTTTGATTCAATGGGTCAATCATAATACCTACGCCATCTCCACCATCATGTCCAATATCTCTTTTTAAACTTTGACTTATGGCTGCTCCACTATCGTATACCTTAAAGCCGAAATAAATATTTTTATCATCATAAGTAAATCTTACTTCTGTTTTGCTTTGAGCTTCACCAATATCGTTGGGGTATTTTTTATGAAAATCTTTAGCTAGTCCTGCTGCTGACCAAACGGGTTCGTCTAATACGCCATCAATTTTAATGGGTGCATTGGTGGGTGTAATATAAAGTTCAAAATGTTTTTGATATTCGGTGATGTTCTGAGCCTCTAATTTTAAGACACAAAAACAACATAAGAAGAATACGAAGACGACATTACGCATGCAGAAAAATTTGAATAGCAAATATCCGATAACTAGTCCATAAATACTATGGTTCTGGGGTATTTAGCACTATTTATTGATAAGTGGCTATTTCAGTAGGTCTGGTCTTCTAGTTTTGGTCCTTTCTAGGGCTTGTTCTTGTCTCCAAGCGTCTACTTTTTTGGGGTCTCCTGTCAACAGTACAGCTGGTACTTCCATGCCCCTAAATTCAGCTGGTCTTGAATAAACCGGGGGAGCTAATAAGTTGTCCTGAAATGAATCTGTCAATGCAGAAGTCTCATCGTTTAATACCCCAGGGATTAATCTGCCAACGGCATCAATAATCACTGCTGCTGCTAATTCACCTCCACTTAATACATAGTCACCAATGGAGATTTCTTGTGTAACATATAGATCTCTTATTCTTTGATCAATGCCTTTATAATGACCACAGATAATTAGGATATTATTTTTTAAAGAAAGGGTATTGGCATCTTTTTGTTCAAATCTCTTGCCATCTGGTGTTACAAAAATAATTTCATCATATTTTCCATTTGCTGCTTGCAATTTATCAATTGCATTGGCCAATGGCTCGCACATCATCACCATGCCTGCACCACCACCATATTGGTAATCGTCAATTTGACCATGTTTATTGATTGCCCATTTTCTTAAAGAATGTGCTTTAATCTCAAGCAGTCCTCTTTCTTGAGCCCTTTTCATAATACTATGCTCGAAGGGACTATTCAATAATTCTGGTACTGCCGAAAGTATATCTATCCTCATGATTCAAAAATAAACATTGTTAATCCAAAAACTCTCCTAAATCTCTTCTGTCTTTTTTGGTAGGTCTTCCAATCTTACTCAATCTCTTGCCTGTATGAAAACTTGCAGCAACCATTTTTACTCTTTCTAGTTCTTCAACAGGGGTAAGGTCTTCGTAATACTTGATGGCTTCTGAATAAGCTAATCTTCCATCTAGTAATTGGGTTACTTTAATGGTCCAAACCTTATGCTCTGTTTTACATTCATATATATCACCCAATACCACATTTCTAGAAGCTTTTACATTTTCTCCTTTTAATTTCACCCTGCCTCTATCAATAGCATCGGTAGCTTGTGATCTGGTTTTGAAAACTCTAATAGACCACAGATACTTATCTAATCTAACTTTAGTAATAGTAGCTTCCATTGATCGCTTTATTTTTTCTCAGCAAAGAATTGATGAAAATAAGGAATGGTCTCAATGCCTTTATAAAAATTAACGATATCGTATTTTTCATTTGGGCTATGTAAATTATCACTATCCAATCCAAATCCCATGAATACAATCTTTACGCCTAATTCTTGTTCAAACAAAGAACAGATTGGAATACTGCCACCACCTCTTACTGGAATAGGTTCTTTACCAAAAGTAGTTGCAATGGCTTTAGCGGCACTTTGGTATTCGTGAGAATGGATGGGTGTAATATAGGGTTCGCCGCCATGATGCTCAAATGCATTGACTGTAACTGATGGAGGAGCTATTTGTTTAAAGTAAGCCAATACTTTTTGGGTGATTTTTTTAGAGGATTGATTAGGTACCAATCTGCAAGAAATTTTTGCAAATGCTTTTGAAGGTAAAACTGTTTTCGCGCCTTCGCCAGTATAGCCACCCCATATTCCATTCACTTCTAAAGTAGGTCTGATGCCAGTTCTTTCGTTGTTACTATAACCTTTCTCTCCCCACTCTTCATGAATACCTAAATCTGTTTTAAATTCTTGTAAGTCAAAAGGCGCTTCAGCCATTTTTTTTCTTTCGGCATCTGTTGATTCAATGATATCATCATAGAATCCTGGTATGGTAATATGATTGTTCTCGTCATGACAAGAAGCAATCATTTTAGATAAAATAGTTATTGGATTAGCAACAGCTCCTCCATATACTCCACTATGTAAATCTCTATTTGGTCCTGTTACTTCCACCTCTATATAACTTAAACCTCTCACACCAATATCAATAGATGGAGTATCCATACTAATCATAGCGGTATCACTGATTAATATAACATCTGCTTTTAATAATGCATGATTGGCTTTTACAAAATTGGCCAAATTAGGACTGCCAATTTCTTCTTCTCCTTCAATGATGAATTTGATATTGGTTTTTAATGAATTGGTTTTCACCATTGTTTCCAATGCCTTAACATGCATGTAAAACTGTCCTTTATCATCACAAGCTCCACGAGCAAAAATCTTTCCATCGATGATAGTGGGTTCAAATGGTCCGCTATTCCATAATTCTAATGGTTCAGCCGGTTGAACATCGTAATGGCCATACACTAATACTGTTGGGAAATCAGGGTTAGAGATTAATTCACCATATACTATTGGATGTCCAGGAGTTTCGTAAATTTTTGTTGTGCTAGCACCTGCGTCTTTTAATGATTGCTCGACTGCTTTTGCGCAAGCCAACATATCTCCATTGTGTTCCGATTTAGCACTCACACTGGGAATTCTTAATAATGCTAATAATTCCTCTAAAAATCTTTCTTTGTTTGCTTCTTGATACACTGACCATTCTTTCATAAAATCTATTTTAAATTATTTTAATTGATGCTTGATATCTAATAAAACATTTTCCATTGTCCATTCTAATTTCTTTTCTTTTGGACTGGTTCTTTTTTCGCAATGCTCTAAAGTGCAAATGGCACAACTAAATGGCATACATCCATCGGTATGAATATAAAACTCTATCGTGTTGCCAAATTTATTTTTAATTAAACTAGTTAAATCATCTACAGCCGCATGCGCTTCATTTACATTATAAAACCAAGGCACTGTTAAATGAGCATCCACATGCATGAGTGAGCCATATTTAATTACTCTCAAATTGTGTAGATCAATCCAGTTCTGATTTCTGTTTTGATTGATTTCAAATATTACTTCTTCTAATAAAGCCATGTCGGCTTCGTCCATAATGCCAGCCAAAGATTGTCTAAGAATTTTATAGCCGTCGTAAATAATATAAAATCCTAAAACTGTTGCGATAATGGCATCTATCTTGTCATACCCGGTTAGGATTAGTAGTAACACTCCAATAGCAACAGAAATAGTAGTAAAGAAATCTATTTGAAATAATTTACCTGTAGAAATAATTGCCAAAGAATTATTTTTCTTTCCCAGCCTAATTACCCAATATGCGGTAACGATATTAATAACAGCAATGGTAAATAATAACCAAATGCCTTTGTCTAGATTGTGTAAACTTACAGGATGAATAAAGCTATCAATAGATTTATAAATAATCAAACAACCCACTCCAATGATTAAACTGCCTTGAAAAGCCGAGGATATAAATTCTGCTTTTCCATGACCATAAGGATGATCTTTGTCTTTGGGCTTTGATGCAATATATAAACTATAAGAGCCCACTAGAGTGGCTACAATATTGACAATACTTTCTAGTGTATCTGACAAAACAGATAGTGAATGTGTGAGTACATAAGTCCAAGTTTTTAATAAAAAAACGATGATACTTAATACGGTCACATAATACTGTACTTTTAAATTTTGTTTAGCAGAGTGCACTTGAAAAATTATTTGCTAGTAGCTTCCAAAAAATGTTTATTCGCTAATTCCCAGTTGACTAAATTCCACCAGTTATTGATATAGTCTGGTCTTTTATTTTGGTATTTTAAATAGTAGGCATGTTCCCATACATCTAATCCAATGATAGGCTCGCCTTTAATTTCTGCAATATCCATTAATGTATTGTCTTGATTGGGAGTAGAACAAACTGCTAATTGTCCATCCGCTTTTACAATCAACCAAGCCCAACCACTACCAAATCTTGATTTAGCAGCATCTGCAAAAGCTGTTTGAAATGCGGTATAGGAACCGAATGATTTATTGATCGCTTCGCCCAATTCTTTTTGTGGCATGGTTGCAGGAGAGGGTTTCATTATTTTCCAGAAGAACTCGTGGTTAAAATGCCCGCCTGCATTGTTGCGCATTTTAGCACTGTATTTTGAAATGTTTGAAAGCAATGATTTCAAACTAGTTGATTCAGTATTTAGTTTTTCAGCAGCACAAGCATCCGCTAAATTTTTTGCATAAGTAGCAGCATGCTTGGTATAATGTATTTCCATGGTCATTGCATCAATAAACGGCTCTAGTGCATTGTATGCATAAGGCAAAGTCTGTTGTTGAAATTCTGTTGTAGTAAAATTCCAACTGCTTAAAATAGGTGCAGTAGCCAAAGCGATTCCTGCCTTTCCTGTGTTTTTCAGAAACTGGCGACGATTTTGTGATGAATTTGACATGGTATTATTTTTTAAAGTACTTCTTCAAAGTTACTTTAATTGGTTGTAAAGTTCGGTAGTAAAATTCTTGATTAAATAGTTGAGAATCTCTCATGGCCTTATAAGTTAGAAAGATGCCAATAGGGATTAACAAGAAGCTGGATAGCCACATGCCGGCATAAGGATCCCAAGTACCCGACTTGGCCAATTTCTCTCCAAAATTATTCAGTAAGAAAAAGACTACAAAAAATGCTACTGCCAAAACCATAGGAGTTCCTAATCCTCCTTTTCTGATGATAGATCCTAAAGGAGCGCCAATTAAAAACAACACAATGCAGGCAAAAGATAAAGTGAATTTACGGTGCCATTCAATGGCGTGATAAGCAGTTGATTGAAGTTTTTCTTTATAAATAATGGATAAAGATTCCAAACTACTGATCATAGAGGTAAACTGGTAGCCTACATTTTCGATATTACTTGACTTCTCTTGAGGAGGAATTATTTCGTCCATTGATTTGATGGGCTTCGCTTGAATACTTTCAAATAATTTCGCACTATCCTTATACGCCATGAACCTTAAATAAGCGCCCAATTCTGCTTTTGATTTTCTTAAGTAATAAACATCATTGTTTTTTACGGAATCCAATGCATGTTGCAATTGTCGAATGCTTAACATTTTTGGATCATAAATTTGATCATCATTCTTTCCTAATTGAAAAGATTTTAAATCAAAAACCTTTTTATATTCTTTAAAATATAACCTAGTGAATTCTGTTGGCGTATTACCTCTTTGTCCTCTTTCTTGATATCTCCAACCATTAAACATGGTAAACTCTAAGAATTTCTTGTCGGGCGAAACGCGCATGATTCCAGATTCTGCCATGGTCATATTATCTTGTAGGCCGTATCTTTTTTCAAAGATGATAATATTGTGCATTACACTATCATTAGATTCTTTCCTACCTAATTTAATGACATAGCCATCTATCTTATCATAAAACACACCTTCTTTTAAATCCATTGCTGGCTTGGCTACGATGATATCGTACTTGAGTTTAGTGAGTTTCATTTGCGCGATAGGAATAATATTATTCGCAAATAAAAATGCAATGCCTGATAAAAAAATAGTGAATATAAAAACAGGTCGCATAAAACGAATCAAAGGAATACCTGCAGCTTTAATGGCCACTAGTTCAAAGCTTTCTCCCAAATTACCAAAAGTCATAATGGAAGAGAACAACAAAGAAAGTGGAAGGGATAAGGTGATGGTATTAATTGCCACCAATCCAACTAATTGCATGATGGTTAAAAAATCTAAACCCTTTCCAACTAAGTCGTCAATGTACAACCAAAAAAATTGCATGGTCAGCACAAAAGTGGTAATGGTTAGTGCCGCTAAAAAAGGTCCAATAAAGGCCTTCAGAATTAGTATGTCTAATTTTTTGAACAAGTTTGTAGTACTAGCTACCTATACGATGAAATAGATCTTTAACCTGGTATTCCCAAAGTTGACTTTGGTCTTTGATTTCATTTTTTTCTGCAAAATCTTTGATCACCAAAATAGTTTGGTTAGAGATTTCTGTCTTCTCAATACTAAATTCAAAATATTCATTCTTTTCACCGTGTAACCATCTGAATCGAATAAACTTATCTTCTTCTTGGTCTAATATTTCTGCTTTGTCCGGTACACCGCCATTCCATGAAAAACTGTAAACATTCTCCCATTCGTCTACTTTATCTGCAAACCATTCTTGTAATCCTGATGCAGTAGATAGGAATTCAAAAAGTATGGATGGAGAACATCTAACCGGAAATTCAAGTGTAAATAATTGTTTCTTACTCATAAAATCTTTAGCCTCTTTATATAGGTTTCGTTAGATGCAATAATATTAAATAAATGATAGGTTCCAAGTTATTTTTTGACCTAAATAGTTAAGAAATAGCCAATTAGGAATTATTCGAATATCAAAACTAATCTAATACATTGAATATCAAATAGATAGAGCTTATCCGCTTTGCCAAGATTTATGTATATTTGCCACCCTTAATCAATTCGTATGTTTAATAACCTAAGTGAAAAATTAGAATCAGCCTTTAAGCACCTTAAAGGTCAATCAAGAATTAATGAATTGAATGTTGCGAATACCATCAAAGAGATTCGCAAAGCCTTGTTGGATGCAGATGTGAACTTTAAAATAGCGAAAGAATTTACTGATAGTATTAAAGAAAAAGCCATTGGCGAAAAAGTAATCAACGCCATTAGTCCTGGTCAGTTGATGGTAAAAATTGTGCAGGATGAATTGACTGCATTAATGGGTTCTGAAGCTACTTTGTTAGATACATCTAAAAATCCTACCATCATTTTAGTAGCTGGTTTGCAAGGTTCTGGTAAGACAACTTTCTCTGGAAAATTAGCCACTTATTTAAAGGCACAAAAAAAATCTCCTTTATTAGTTGCAGCAGATATTTATCGTCCAGCAGCGATGGATCAATTAACGGTATTAGCCGAACAAATTGGCGTGGATATTTTTGTTGAAAAAGAAAATAAAGATGCAGTCTCCATTGCGCAAAATGCCATTGTATATGCAAAACAAAATAATAAAAATGTAATCATCATTGATACGGCGGGTCGTTTAGCAGTGGATGAAATGATGATGAATGAAGTGGCGAATATTAAAAATGCGATTCAACCACAAGAAATTTTATTTGTAGTAGATTCTATGACAGGTCAGGATGCAGTCAATACTGCTAAGGCTTTCAACGATCGCTTGGATTTCACCGGTGTGGTTCTAACAAAGTTAGATGGAGATACAAGAGGGGGTGCTGCATTATCTATTAAGTACACTGTAAATAAACCTATCAAGTTTATGAGCAGTGGAGAGAAGATGGATACTTTGGATATTTTTTATCCGGAGAGAATGGCTCAGCGTATTTTAGGAATGGGTGATATCACTTCATTAGTAGAAAAAGCGCAAGCACAATTTGATGAAGCAGAAGCTAAAAAATTAGAAAAGAAAATCAGAAAAAATCAATTTGATTTTGAAGATTTCTTAACCCAAATTCAGCAGATTAAAAAGATGGGAAATCTAAAAGATTTGATGGGGATGATTCCAGGAATGGGTAAGAGTTTAAAAGATGTAGATATTAAAGACGATGCTTTCAAAGGAGTGGAAGCCATCATACAATCAATGACCTTGATCGAGAGAAGAAATCCAGATTTATTATCACCTAGTAGAAAGGCAAGAATTGCTAAAGGTGCTGGCAAGAACATCAACGAGATCAATGCATTTATCAAGCAATTTGACCAAATGAAACAAATGATGAAGATGATGAATGGTCAAATGCCAGGGGCTGGATTGGGAGGCAGAATGCCAGGTTTGAGAAGATAAATTTTGTAACTGATTGATTTTCAGTATAAAATTTACTAAATGAAATTAGGTATTCTTGTATTATTTCCCTGTTTCCCTTACCTTTGCACCGATTAACCCTATTTGTTAACGCCTATAAATTTCTATTTAAAATGGCAGTAAAAATGAGACTACAGCGTCATGGTAGTAAGAAAAGACCATTCTACTTTATTGTAGTGGCAGACGGACGCGCACCAAGAGATGGTAAATTCATCCAAAAAATCGGTACTTACAATCCTTTAACTGTTCCAGCTACTATCCAATTGGATCGTCAAGTTGCTTTAGAGTGGTTAAACAAAGGAGCACAACCTACTGATACAGTTCACAGAATTTTATCATTCAAAGGAGTATTGTATTTAAAACACTTGTTAAGAGGTGTTAAGTTAGGTTTATTTGATGAAGCAACTGCAATGTCTAAGTTCCAAACTTGGTATGCAGAGCATGAAGCAAATATTGCTAGCAAATCAGAAGCACACAAGAAAGCACAAGCTGCTAAGAAAGTGTATGTTCCTGTTGTAAAGAAAGTTGCTGAGCCAGTGGCTGAAGCGCCTGCTGAAGTTGTAGCTGAAGAAGCTGCTCCAGAAGCACCTGCTGAGGAAGAAGTTGCGAAAGCAACTGATGCAGGCGAATAATTTTCTTACACAGATTAAAATAGCTTTAAAACCCTGGCTTCTTTTGAAGCTGGGGTTTTTTATGGAATTGATTTCACTTAAATTTGCATATGGAAGATTTGATCCACATAGGAAAAATTGTTGCACCCCATGGAATCGCTGGACAAGTGATTATCGAACATGCTTTGGGTAAATCCATTTCTTTCAAAGGAGTTGAAGTTTTATTTGTAGAGCAAACCAAGAATAGTTTTATTCCTTACTTCATACAATCCGCATCTGCTAAAACAGATACGCTGACCCATGTGCATTTTGAGGGAATGAAAAATAGAGAGGCAACTGCTATCGTAGTTTCAAAAAAAGTTTGGGTACCTCAGGAAGCCTTTCAAAAATTAGTAGAAAAAAATGCACCATTGGCTTTATTGGGTTTTATGGTACAAGAAGCAGGAAAGAATTTAGGCCTTATTAAAGAAGTGATTGAACAACCACATCAATTATTAGTGACTATTGATTACAATGGCCAAGAAGCTTATATTCCATTACACAAAGAGACCCTTAAAGGAGTGAACCATGCTAAAAAGTTGGTTACTGTTGAATTACCAGAGGGTTTATTAGATTTATATTCCGAATAATATTTCCAGATTAACAATCGTTCATAAAGTTTTTTAAAAATAATTTTATAAAGTCTACTAAATTAGTAGGAAATATATATCTTTGATTTCTGATTAAAAGAATGAGTGATTAAAAGCTTTATTTAATTGAAAAAAATAAAATGTATGAGTTTAAGATTAGGAGATATTGCACCCGACTTTAAAGCCAAAACCAGTATTGGTGATATTAGCTTTCATGAGTATTTAGGAGATAGTTGGGGTGTGTTGTTTTCGCATCCTGCAGATTTTACTCCCGTGTGTACTACCGAATTAGGAAGAACATCTGCATTGCAAGAAGAGTTCGCCAAAAGAAATGTAAAAGTATTGGCCTTAAGTGTGGATGGTGTGGCAAGTCATCATGAATGGATCAAAGACATCAATGAAACACAGCATGTGAATGTAGGTTTCCCTATTATTGCTGATGAAGATAAGTCTATAGCAAATGCATATGATATGATTCATCCAAATGCATCAGAGACTTTCACTGTGAGATCTTTGTTTATTATTGGTCCAGATAAAAAAGTAAAATTAACTATCACCTATCCTGCTTCTACTGGTAGAAATTTTGTGGAGGTATTAAGAGTGATTGATTCACTTCAACTAACGGCAAATTATAGCGTTGCTACTCCAGCTAATTGGAAAGAAGGAGAAGATGTGATTGTTGTACCTGCTGTTAAAACAGAAGATGCTTTAGTAAAATTCCCCAAAGGTCTAAATATCGTAAAACCTTATTTGCGTTTCACTCCTCAGCCTAATAAGTAATATTAACCATATTGGTGATGGACGATTCTGCCCACAGTGTGTCACTGTAGATTCGAGTCATCACCAGACTAATTCAAATCCCTTCCATTTACATGGAGGGGATTTTTGTATATTTAAATTCTAAAATATTGCTTTATGAAAAAATTGGTCTTTTTTGTTTTAATCGCTTTTGCTCAATTAACAGCATCAGCGCAGAAAACATTTATTCAATGTGGTAAATTAGTAGAATCAAAAACTGCTAAACTATTGACTACAAAAACCATTGTAGTGGAGGGTAATAAAATAGTAGAAGTGTTAGATGGCTTTGTAAGTGGCAGTGCAAATGATAAAACCATTGATTTAAAAAATAGCACTGTGATGCCGGGTTTGATGGACATGCATGTGCACATTGAAGCAGATAATTCACCTACTCGTTATTTAGATGAATTTACAGTAAATACTGTTGACTATGCATATACAGCGATGCCGCTTGCTCAAAAAACTTTAATGGCTGGATTTACAAGTGTTAGAGATTTGGGTGGTTCTGGTGTTAATGTAGCTTTGAGAAAAGCCATTCAAAAAGGCTTGGTAGTTGGTCCAAGAATTTATACTGCTGGAAAAGCAATTGGCACCACAGGTGGACACGCTGACCCAACTAATGGATATAGAGAAGATTTAATGGGTGATCCAGGTCCTAAGGAAGGAGTGATTAATGGACCAGCTGATGCATATAAAGCAGTGAGACAAAGATATAAAGAGGGAAGTGATGTGATAAAAATTACAGCGAGTGGTGGTGTATTAAGTATGGCTGCTAATGGGCAGAACTCTCAATTCACAGATGAGGAATTAAAAGCCATAGTAGCTGCTGCAAAAGATTATGGTTTTAAAGTGGCTGCCCATAGTCATGGTGCTGAAGCAATGAAAAGAGCAATCAAAGCCGGCGTACATTCTATTGAACATGGCACTTTAATGGATGATGAAGTATATCCTTTAATGAAACAACATGGCACTTATTTAGTAGCTACTATTATTGCAGGAAGATCTTCAGCAGATTCTGCAAAAATTCCAGGATATTATCCTCCAATGATTGCTAAGAAAGCATTGGAGATTGGTCCTAAAAGTCAAAGCAATTTTGCCAGAGCATACAAAGAAGGTGTTAAGATTGCATTTGGTACTGATGCTGGTGTGTTTCCGCATGGTAAGAATTGGATGGAGTTTGTTTATATGACTGAAGCGGGTATGCCTATTTTGGAAGCGATTCAATCTGCTACTTGGAATGCTGCGGATTTAATGGGTACACAAAATATTTTAGGAAGTATTGAAC
>CALCEA010000055.1 GCA_937900675.1 uncultured Chitinophagaceae bacterium | reverse complement strand
TTATTTTTTCATTACCTGCCAATCTGATTTTGTCTACTGCAAATTTCATGGATGCACCACTAAGGAATTGACCTTTCTTTACATTCACGATTTTACCAGTGGCTGCAGCAGCTACCAATAAATCGGTTTGTCTACATAAGAATGCAGGAATTTGTAAAATATCGATAAACTCAGCTGCCATGGCTGCTTCATCATGCGCATGAATATCTGAAGTAGTAGGTAAATTAAAAGTTTGTCCTACTTTTTTGATTAATGATAATCCATTGTCATCTCCAATCCCAGTAAATGAATTGGCACTTGTTCTATTGGCTTTTCTATAACTTGCCTTAAATACATAAGCAATTCCTAAGTTCTTACAAATGGTAGAAACTCTTTCTCCAATTTCCATCACTAATTCTTCGCTTTCCACCACACAAGGTCCAGCGATTAAAAAGAATTGATTGGCATCGTAAGTTTGAGTCTTGAAATGATCTTGTAAATAAGAAGGAATCATGCTATTTGTTTTTCGGCTTCAAAGGTACACAATAAAGCCTAAAATCTTAAACCCAGTGTAAGTCCAGCACCTCTAATTCCTGCCCAAGGTCCTTCGGTGTCAGTTATAATACTATTTCCTGATATAGAAGTACTTAATTTGTATGGATTAGTTTTGGTTTGATCAATAGCCAATTTTAAAGCATTTAAAGCGGGAGTCGAAATATATGTAGGAGTATTTGATGGCAAACCAGCTTCTAGTTTTCCATTAGAACTTCCATAATGTCCGCCAATTATCCAAAAATCCAATACTAGTTTAGTTAATAACTGGTATTGTAAACCAAAATAAGCACCTATACTTTGAGAACGAATAGTGCCGTTTAAATTTGCAGATGTCGATACTGTTTGAGAAGGTAGCGTAATTCCATTAACAGGGGCTGGTGTATAAGTGTATTTATAATTGATGGGTACGTCTAATTCCATATTGCCAAATCTTGCATATGGGGCAATATAAATACCCGACATTTTTTGTAATCCTAAGTAAAATCTTGATTCAAATGTGACTGCGTTGTTGGCAATTTTAAAATTGTCAAAATTGATATTGGAATTATCAAAAAATTTTTTTGCTAAAGATTGCAATGGAATATTTCTTTTCGGCATAGTAGAGTAACTAGCCGAAATACTCATAAAATGGTTTAAACTTCTTTCGAATGTAATATTATAGTTTTGCAAGGCATCTGCAGACAAATTTGATTTTACAATATTATTTCCACCAATAAGTTTTTGAGCATTCGTATTAATACTCAAAAATATGAGTAAGGCAATAATTATTTTCTTCATGATTGTATTTTTTGAAGTGTATTGGATATAAAGTTATTTTACTTTCTTGTAAGCCAGGTCTGCAACAGTTCTTTTATCCAAAACGGACAAAGTATAATCTCTTACTTCCGCCATGACTTTATTGATACCGCATTTCTTTTCATTACAATCACTACACTTTTCATAAAAATTCAAACTCACGCAAGGCAGTAATGCTATGGGTCCTTCGATGGTTCTGAAAATACCAGATAGTTTAATCTTATTAGGAGGGATGGCAAAGAAATATCCTCCATGTTTACCTTTCTTGCTTTCTAAAAAACCAGCTTTCTTTAATTCTAAAAGAATGTTCTCTAAAAACTTTAAAGGAATATTTTTTTGAGCAGCAATATCCGCAATCAAAATAGGGGATTCCGTATTTTGTTCAGCCATATAGCTCAAGGCTTGCAATGCGTATTGTGTTTTTTTTGATAACATTTATTGGTATTATAGTCCTAATACTTCTTTCATCGTAAAGATACCATTTTTTTTATTCGCGAACTCTGCAGCCAATACAGCTCCGCTTGCAAAACCCTTACGAGTGTGCGCTGTATGGATTATTTCAATATCATCAATGGCCGAACTATACTTCACTTGATGTGTACCAGGAGCTGGATCAATTCTTTCCGAATGAATATGTAATTGATTAGGTGCAGCTGTTTGATCATTGATCCAATTATCTTTTCTGCCAATATTAGATAAAATTTGCTCTGCCAAAGAAATAGCAGTTCCGCTAGGGGCATCTTTCTTTTCAGTGTGATGAATCTCGGTCATGCTTACATCATAATCTGCATAGGGGTCCATTAATTTTGCCAAGTATTTATTTAATTCAAAAAACAAATTTACTCCAATGCTATAATTACTTGAATATACCAAGCATCCATTTTTTTCTTTGCAAGCTGCTTCAATTTCATTCCAGTGTTCTAACCAACCCGTTGAACCAGAAACCACAGGAACGCCAAAAGCAATACATTTTTTGATATTCTCTAAAGCACTATGCGGTCCAGTAAATTCAATGGCTACATCAGCCTTTTTAAGATTGTCTGCAGTAAATTCATTGGCATTACTTACATCAATTTTTAAAACTATTTCATGTCCTTTTTGCAAGGCAATTTCTTCAATAGCTTTTCCCATCTTGCCGTATCCGATTAATGCTATTTTCATAAGAATTGTTTAATTATTTAGTGCTATGGTTCTTAAAATGTAATTGTAATGATAAGCCAGCTTGTCTAAATTGTGGCTGATAACTTGGTTGTATTTTCAAACTCAAATCATTGTTTATATCAAACTCTTTTAAATGTCCGGAAACGGTTGCATCCAATACATTTAATCCCCATCCAAGTATAAACCACATAATAGAGTAGTCTCTGTCTTTTCTAAAAATGTTTCTATAGCTCTGTAGACTCGCTAAACTTAAATTTTTTAAAGTTGGATCTATTTTAGCAATATCTGAATTATCTCCATTAGCAGCTTTAAATTTTGCTTCGTAAGCAAACTTTGCTTTAGTATATAAATCTGCATTGTATTGGTAGGTGGCAGCAGGTATAGCCAACACGCCGTAAACTAATGGAATTTTCCAATACTGTTTATTGTATGCCTGTCCCCAGCCTGGTAAAATTGCAGAACGCTGAGTAGCAATTTTGGGTACATGATGTTTAATTGAAGTAGCAATAGTAGAATCTGTTGAACTAGGGTTTACCTGTCCAAAAACGGAAGATTGAATTAAACACAAAAAGAGTATAGAAAAAAAAGCTTTCATTTTAGCTGATGCTTAATTGCATTGCTTCTAAAATCTTGTTTAAGCCATTTAAGTCTGCGTATTCAACAGTAATCTTTCCGCTACCATTTTTCTGATGTTGTAATTGAACCTTAGTAGAGAAGTGATCACATAATTTATCTTCTAATTTTTTATAAACAGGAGATAATTGATTAGGATTCGCTTTTGCACCAGCAGTTTTATTAGGAATAACTTGTTTTAACAATGCTTCCGCTTGTCTAACAGTCAAGCCTTTATCCATAATTTCTTTAAATACAAATAATTGCTTATCTACTTCTCTTCCAATTAATAATTTAGCTAAGCTAACACTTAACTGTCCGCTTCTTACTGCAGCTTGTATGCTTGGCGGTAATTCTAATAAACGAATATAATTGGCAATAGTTGATCTGTCTTTACCCATTCTCTCTGCCACTTGTTCTTGGGTATAGCTTAACTCATCCATCATGCGTTGATAGCTCAATGCAATCTCGATTTCATTTAAATCAACTCTTTGTAAATTCTCTAATAAAGCAAGTTCTAATAATTCCTTATCGTTTACTTGTCTAATGTATGCAGGCACATCTACTAATCCTGCTAATTTTGCTGCACGAAATCTTCTTTCACCCGCAATCAATTGATATTTACCATCGCTTAATGATGATACCGTTAAAGGTTGGATAATGTCGTGTAGCTTAATTGAATTAGCCAATTCTTGTAAAGCTTTTTGATCAAAATCTTTTCTTGGATTTTTTGGATTAACAACAATATTAGCCAATGCTACTCTGTTGGTTGCTACTGCTTTTTCAATGGCAGCAGGTTGTACTTTGCCAGCTGGATTTTTATATTCTGCATCCATGTTTTGCAATAGGGAACGAAGACCCTTTCCGATCAAATCTTTATTTGGTGTACTCTTGCTCATGATTAGTCAATTATGCGCTCGGCATTACTCATATTAGTCATGCCATTTTTTTGTAAAATTTCTTTAGCCAAGTTTAAATAGTTCACAGTGCCTTTACTATCCGCATCGTATAAAATAACTGGCTTTCCAACACTAGGCGCTTCACTTAATCTTGTATTTCTATGAATGATGGTAGAGAATACCATATCATCAAAATGCTTTCTTACCTCGCTTACTACTTGATTGCTTAATCTTAATCTGCCATCGTACATGGTCATTAAGATACCTTCAATTTGTAAATCTGGATTTAATCTACTTTGAACAATTTTAACTGTATTCAATAATTTACCCAAACCTTCTAATGCAAAAAATTCACATTGAACTGGAACAATTACACTATTAGATGCTACCAAGGCATTCACTGTAATTAAACCCAATGAAGGTAAACAGTCGATGATAATAAAATCGTATTGGTCTTGGACAGGGGCTAATAAATTCTTTAATACATTTTCTCTATTAGGGAAATTGACTAATTCAATTTCGGCACCTACTAAATCAATATGAGAAGGGATGATATCCAAATGAGGGATCTCGGTCTTTAAGATAATATCTGATAATGGAGTTTGATTAATCATTCCATCATATAAACTGGTGGTTATATTATGTAAATCAAATCCTACACCTGTGGTACTATTTGCTTGAGGATCAGCATCTATCAACAAGGTTTTGTATTCTAAAACAGCCAAGCTTGCAGCAATATTGATTGCTGAAGTGGTTTTTCCAACACCCCCTTTTTGATTTGCTATACCTATAATTCTTGCCATAAAACTGGAATCCTTAATTTCTGCCAAAAATAAGGTATAAATGGTAACATTTTGGGATTAAATTAACCCATTCTAGGCCTTTTAGAACTAATTTTGGACTCTTAAATCCAACTATGCGTAGCCCCATTTTTATATTAGTGTTTGTATTGATATTGATACTCATTGACTTTTACATTTATCAGGTATTAAAGACCCTAAGTCAGGGAGCTTCTTCCCAAGTAAAGTCCATCATTTTGGTAGTCTATTGGGCCCTTTGTGTCATCAGTTTGAGCAGTTTCTTGCTCTTTCCCTTCATCAATAACCCTTATTTTAAGCAATATATCTTCTCCATCAGTATTGGCTGGGTGCTTACCCAAGTAACCATGGTGATGTTCTTTTTATTAGACGATGTAAGAAGAGGTACTTTTTGGACAGTGGGTCAAATTAGCTCAGCAACAGGGGCTCAGTTCTTAAATACGGATAAGGGTATCCCTAGATCTACTTTTTTAAGTTGGTTGGGAGTGGGTTTGTCTTCTAGTTTGTTTTTCTCCTTGTTGTATGGATTTGGCAATAAATACAATTATCAATTAGTCAAACAGAAAATTACCCTTAAAAATTTGCCATCAGCATTTAAAGGTTTTAAGATCATACACATTAGCGATATTCATAGTGGTAGTTTAAAAGAAAGAGAAGCGGTACTTAAGGGTATCCATTTAATCAATCAACAAGATGCTGATTTGGTTTTATTTACAGGAGATTTAGTCAATGACCGTGCTACTGAAATGAATGAATGGAAAGATGTGTTTAGTCAAATCAAATCTAAACATGGCGTGTATAGCACATTGGGTAATCATGATTATGGAGATTATGTACAATGGGATTCGGTAGAAGCCAAGCAACAAAATTTAAGAGATCTTGCCAATGTGCATGAACAAATGGGATGGAGATTGTTGATGAATGAAAATGTAGCGATTAAAAAAGATAATGAACAAATTAGATTGGTAGGTATAGAAAACTGGGGTGCAAAAGCAAGATTTCCGAAGTATGGAAAGATGGATATTGCTATGCAACATGTAGATCCAAATGAAACCATCATATTGTTAAGTCATGATCCAAGTCATTGGGAAGCACAGGTTCAAAAGCAATATCCTCAAGTAGATCTAATGTTATCAGGGCATACGCATGGCATGCAATTTGGATTAGAAAATCCTTATTTTAAATGGAGTCCAGTACAGTGGGTTTATAAACAATGGGCTGGTGTGTATCAACAAAATGGTCAACAATTATATGTGAATAGAGGATTCGGATTTTTAGGATATCCTGGAAGAGTAGGTATTATGCCAGAGATTACATTAATCGAATTAGCTTAGTAACATTTTATTCATTTTTTCGTTCTATCATTAAATAATTCCCTCAATATGAAAAAGTATATTCTTTTCGCATTATTATTTATTTCTTCTTCTCTTTTTGCTCAAGAACATTTTAATTTAGGCATTAAAGTTGGACAAAACTTTACCAAAGTGGACAATGTAGCTGCTGATAGAACCAAGGCTTCTTTTCATATTGGTGCAACAGCAAGTATTAGATTGACCAATATGTTGAGTATTGCACCTGAAGTGATTTTGTCTCAAACAAAATTGGAAGCAGATCCAACATTAATGGATTTGGTGGGTGCGAACAACTTACAGCCAGAAACCTATCATTTAAACTATTTATCGTTCCCAGTTTTATTACAAGTTAAGCCAATTAGTAAATTAGCCATAGAGTTGGGGCCACAATACAGCGTTTTAATGAATCAATCCAAGGACGGAAAAGAATTAGCAAATATGGCTTTTAAATCTGGCGAATTTGCTTTTGTGGGTGGTGCTAAGCTTCAATTTTCAGGTATTGCAGCCTATGGTAGATATGTAGTAGGCATGCAGGATATCAATGCGCTGCAAGACCAACAACACTGGAAAACAAGACAATGGCAATTGGGTATCAGTCTAAACTTATTTGGTTTTTAATTGCTTTTTTAAGTCAGCAATAGTTCCCGTTAAAGCCTTTAGCATTTCTTGTTGCTCCAGAATAAAGCTATTGTTATCAATATTACCAATTACTTTATTCATTTCTGCTTCATTTTCGTATACCATTTTTCTAAATGGATTTTTGTAATCCTTAGATCGGGTATATAAAATGCTTTCAGTAATAGAAGTTTTGATTTCTAAATATTTATCCAGTAAATCAACTAGTGTGTTTGTTTTAAAGCTTTCCAATTTCTTGCCAGTAATGAATTCCAAAGCAGCCAATGCATGTGCAACTTTTTGTTGAGGATATTTAGAAGAAGCCGTTTGATAAAACTCATGTACTTCATCCCAAGAGCCAATGCTATCCGTTTTAATTTGGTTGATTAAACTTTGAACTGTTTTTGTTGGCATTAATTGTCCACCCACATTGGTCCATTGCATGTCTTTAGCGCTAGATTTTAAATTATTTACTGCTGCAATAATAGACTTGTGTTTTTTAGAACTCAATTCAGATACTAGAGCATCCATGCCATAGACTAATATCATTTTTTCAAACATATGGTAAGCGTCATACACTTTAACCATTCTAGTTTTTCGTTTGCTATTCTCAAATCCTTCCGCAAAAATCTCTAAACTATCAATTTCTTTTTTTGTTTTTGTATGCAACAATTTCTTTCCTAACTCAATCCATCCTTTTTCTGGTGATTGTTGTAATTTTTTATCTTTTGCAATAACTGCTTTGGCCACTGCGATGGCTAAAATATCTAAAGAATTGATTAATTCGTTAACAGAGTCTGGCGCAAGATAATTGTATTCAAAAATAGGCGTCTTGTCAATTCTTCTATCTCTATCAATATATTTCCATGCATTTCTAGCTAAAGCATAAAAATTATATAAAAACCAATAACCTGGCATAATCAACAATTCGTCATTTTTTGGATCATTGCTAATTAAAGAAAAGGGTAGTGGGATATTTAATTCATATGCATAGTCTCCTTTATTTAATAAGGCAAAACTTGCGAAAATGGAATTATGTTTAATGCTTACGCAAAGTCCAGGCCAGAAACCTCTTCCCATAATGACTTCTCCATCGGCACCTCTACTATTATGGTTGGAACCTAATGTTGCGCCAGCGGCAATATTTGATTGCCCCATTACCAAGGCTGCGCATAAGAATGAATTATTATGATGCTGTTCGTGCGCAGGGAAGATTAAAGAGTTTAATACTTCGCAACAAGAGATGGTTGCATTGGTTCCTAGGTAAGAGTTAATTAATCTTGCTCCATATTTTAACTGAGAATAATCAGATAGTACAAATCTTACCGCTTTAATTCCATAGAATACTCTACAGCCATAACCAATAATACCATTTACTAATTCACATCCTTCTCCAATTTGTGTTTTGGCCTTAGGGTCTGAATTAATGGTAACATTCTTTATTTTATTAGCACCTTTTAAATAGGCATCTGGTCCAATCCAAACATCTTTGATGATTTTACAATTTTTGATAACAGTTCTGTCACCAATCTTTCCATAATATCCTAATTTATTATCGTAACGCTTATCTGTTAGTTCAATAAACTTCTTTTGTAATAAATCGTCATGTCTATTTCTGGTCCATAAATAAGCATCACCTGCTGTCATACCATTAAAAGGCAATACTTTTCTGCCGGTGTTCTCATTGCAAAGCTCCATCCAAATTCTTACATCTGAGGATTCCCCTTTCTTTAATATACCGTTTCCAAATTTAGAATGGTTGGTTGCGACAATTTCATTTACATTGGTAATGATTACTTCATTGCCTAAAATATAATGAGATAAATAATTTACATTATGCACTGCTACATTGTTGCCAAAATCGCAACTAATAATCGTGGAATTATAAATACCCACAGGTACAATTAAATCGCTAAAGCATAAACAATGGTTTTCTAGTTCACCAATTCTAATTAAACCAAAGAAGGCGCAGTTCTTCACCAATTCAGGATTAAATTTAGAAGAAACTAATATTTTAGTCCAATCATCACTGGTATTGCCATTTCTTACCAATATTTCAATTTCTAGCGCAGTTAGACTTCTATATTGAATACCGCTTCTATTTTGTTTGTCTCTTAAATAGTATTCATTCTTACCCTTTGGTGGCTCTGGTATAAAACCATAACCCAATTGCTGAATAGGTAGTTTCTTTATATTGTTCATGCCTTATTTATTTAAATAATACTGGGTGCATTTCATCCCAGTTGGTTTGTTCTTGATATTTTTTTGCTACTAATAAAATAGTTGCTTCGTCATATAATTTCCCCACAAAACTAATTCCTGTTGGGGTATTTGATTTTTTATTAAAACCGTCTGGAACACATACTACTGGGTGCCCAGTTAGATTGGTAATAGCAGTTTGATTTCCATCACCTCTTGATGGGCAGATTATCGCATCATATTGATTGATCACCTCATTTACTTTTTGCATCAAAACATATCTATGTCTTTGTGCATTGATGTATTCAACTGCTGGAACAAATCTTGAAGTTCTAAATTGATTCGGCCAATCGTTCTTTGTTTGTCTAGTAAGCGCATCGTCAATATTGTTTCTGGTCATTTCGTCAAATTGCGCTGCACATTCTGCGCCAATAATTACATCCATTATATTGAATTGATATACACCGCTATCTGGAAAATTAACAGGAATTAATTCAACTCCCATCTGTTTGAAAACAGCCAGGGCTTTTAATTCATTATTGCTAGTATCTTTAATTTTATCAAAATAGTTTTTCGCGTAGGCTATTTTTAATTTCTTTATATCTCTTTTTGTTGAATAGTTGAATGGCATATTCACGGCACTTCCGTCTTTGCCATCTGTTCCATGAATATAATTAAATACAATAGCTGCATCTGATGCTGATCTACATATTGGTCCCACTTTATCCAGGCTATAACTTAATGCCATAGCACCTGATCTACTAATACTTCCAAAAGTAGGTCTTAAGCCAGTTGCTCCGCAGGTAGTTGAGGGAGATACAATACTTCCCCAGGTCTCCGTACCAATTGCAAATGGCACAAGTCCGGCAACCGTTGCAGAAGCAGAACCTGCTGATGATCCCGAAGAGCCATATTGTAAATTCCAAGGATTTTTTGTTCTACCACCATACCAATAATCACCCATCGCCAATGCACCTAAAGTAAATTTTGCTACCAATACAGCACCAGCTTCTTTTAATCTAGTGTATACATAAGCATCTTCATTAATTACTTGATTTTGATATGGTGCTGCACCCCAGGTTGTCTTGGTTCCTTTCACTGCGAATAAATCTTTCAAGCCATAAGGGATACCATGTAATAATCCTTTGTATTCACCTTTTGCAATTTCTTCGTCTGCTTTTTTGGCTTGTTGATATGCGATATCTTCTTGCAAGCTAATGACACATTGTAAAGTGTCTCCATATTTTTTAATGCGCTCAATAAAGAACTTCGTTAATTCTAGAGAACTAATTTTCTTATTCTTAATCAAAGAAGCCAATTGTTCAATGCTGTAAAATGCTAAATCGTTTTTATTTTTTGGAAGACTAATGGTATTATCTAGTTCCCAGTTTATTTTTTCTTTTTGTTGATTGAATTTCATTCCAGGCAAAATTGGAGTTTGCCACATACTTAATGGAACACTATTAGGCAATGATAATTTATGCATTGCTTTATAGTTGGCTAAATTATCAATTACATCTGAGTATAAAGTATCTATCTCCTTATTGGTAAAACTTAAGTCAAAAAGTTTCGCACTTGAATGCAGGTCACTTTTCTGGATGGTTATATCCTGTGCTGATACAACAAAACCCATCAATAAAAATAATTGAAATAATAGTGTACGCATAGATATCCATTTTAATTCAATCAAAGATAGGATTACCTGCCTGATTTTGAATTGCTATGTCTTCTTTTTTGACCACCCTTTGCGCCAAAACCTCCTGCATGTTGAGCTGCTCGGCCTCTCGTATTCTTGGGTTTGCCCCAGCCAGCGTCTTTGGAACTCTTATTGGCATGAAATTGTTGCATAGGATAGGGATGTTCTGCTATAACAGGAACTTTCTTTCCGATGAGTTTTTCAATATCTGCTAAATAGGCTTTCTCTTCAAAATCGCAAAATGACAATGCGGTACCCGCAGCCCCCGCTCTTCCTGTTCTACCAATTCTATGTACATAGGTTTCAGGAATATTAGGAATATCAAAATTGATTACATGTGCTAACTCATCTACATCAATACCTCTTGCAGCGATATCTGTTGCTACCAATACCCTGGTACTTTGATCTTTAAAATTACTCAATGCTCTTTGTCTAGCATTTTGTGATTTATTGCCATGAATAGCTTCTGCAATAATATTATTCTTGGTTAATAACTGTACTACTTTATCTGCTCCATGTTTTGTTCTTGTAAATACCAATGCTGTTTTAATCGCTGGGTTTTTCAATACTTCTACAAGTAATGCATTTTTATTTACTTTATCTACAAAATAAACTGCTTGATCAATGATCTCTACCGTAGAGGAAACTGGTGTTACTGTTACTTTTTCTGGATGATGTAAAATGCTATTGGCTAATTGCACAATTTCAGGAGGCATGGTTGCAGAGAAAAATAATGACTGTCTTTTTTTAGGAAGTACAGCTAATAATTTTCTTACATCATTTACAAAGCCCATGTCTAACATTCTGTCTGCTTCGTCCAACACAAAAATTTCTACATCTCTTAAACTGATAAATCCTTGATTCATCAAATCCAATAATCTTCCTGGGGTAGCAATCACTACATCTACGCCATTTTTTAAAGCAGTTACCTGAGGTCCTTGTCCAACCCCACCAAAAATTACTGTGCAATTTAATTGGGTATGTCTTCCATAGGCGTTAAAACTCTCGGCTATTTGAATAGCTAATTCACGCGTTGGCGTTACAATCAAGCTCTTGATTCTTTTTCTCTTCTCTACAGGTTTAGCTGAAAGTAATTGTATAATAGGTAGGGTAAAAGCTGCTGTTTTTCCTGTTCCGGTTTGTGCACATCCTAATAAGTCTTTTCCTTCTAATACAATAGGAATAGATTGTTCTTGGATGGGGGTAGGGTTGGTGTAGCCTTCTTCGAATAATGCCATCAAGATTGGCTCAATCAAACCTAGCTCTTTAAAATTTGTACTCATAATAGACCGCAAGGTACGCAATTTAATTTTGAGCCATAATAAGACTGAGTTTCAATAGCTCTATCACTATTTACTCCACTGTAACAGATTTTGCCAAATTTCTTGGCTTGTCTACATCAATGCCTTTCGCAACACCTACATAGTAGCTAAGTAGTTGAAGAGGGATAACGCTTAATAATGGTGCAATTACTTCATCAATTTCTGGAACATACATGATATTCTCAGACATGGTTGGTAAAACATTATCTCCGATAGTCGCTACTGCAATTACTTGGCCTTTTCTTGCTTTAATTTCTTGGATATTGGAAACTACTTTTTCGTAGTACATATCTTTTGTTGCAACAAATACCACTGGTAAGTTTTCGTCCACCAATGCAATTGGTCCATGTTTCATCTCTGCAGCAGGATAACCTTCTGCGTGTATATAAGTAATCTCTTTTAATTTTAATGCACCTTCTAATGCAATTGGGAAATTATATCCTCTACCAAGGTATAAGAAATCAGAAGCGTCTTTATATTTTTTAGCAATTTTTTCAATAACTGAAGTGTCTGCTAAAATTTCTTTTACTTTTTCTGGAACAGATGCTAATTCGTTTAACAAGTGAATATATCGATCATCAGAAATACTTCCTTTTGCTTTTGCCATTTTCAAGGCCATCATTGTTAATACCGCTAACTGACCTGTAAAAGCTTTAGTACTTGCTACACCAATTTCTGGTCCAGCATGTGTGTATGCGCCTGCATGAGATAATCTAGAAATACTGCTTCCCACTGCATTCACCACGCCAAAAATAAATGCTCCTTTTTCTTTAGCACTTTCTAATGCTACTAATGTATCTGCAGTTTCTCCACTTTGAGAGATGGCAATAATTACATCTCCTGGATGGATCACTGGATTTCTATATCTAAATTCTGATGCGTATTCTACTTCTACTGGAATGCGGCAAAGTTCTTCAATCATGTATTCTGCTACCAATCCAGCATGCCAGCTAGTTCCACATGCAACAATCATGATTCTTGAAGCCTTGGTTAAAGCTTCTAAATGATTGTCCACGCCAGCCATTACAATCTGCTGTTGGTCTTGTAATAATCTTCCTCTTAAGCAATCAAAAATGGTAGAGGGTTGTTCGAAAACTTCTTTCAACATAAAATGGTCATAACCGCCTTTCTCGATGGCAGCTAATTCCATATCTAATTTTTGTATAAATGGAGTTTGCTTTTCGTTTCCTAAATTCTTTAAAATTAATTCGTCTTTTTTTACAATCGCAATCTCGTAATCATTTACATATACCACTTCTTTGGTATACTCAATAATAGGGGAGGCATCACTCGCTAAAAAATGTTCGTCTTTTCCAATACCAATTACCAGTGGACTTCCTTTTCTTGCTGCGATAATAGTTTCTGGATCGGCTTGGTCAATTAATAAAATACAATAAGCACCCACAATTCTTTTTAAAGCAATTCTTAAAGCTTCTTCTAAACTTCCTTTATTGTTTTCATGAATGTCTTGAATAAAATTCAATAAGACTTCCGTGTCGGTATCACTTTTAAAAGTATATCCTTTATTAGTTAATTCTGTTTTGATTTGTGCATAGTTCTCAATAATACCATTATGCAACATAGCTAATTGGCCATTATTAGATAAGTGGGGATGTGCATTTCTGTCAGATGGTTCGCCATGAGTTGCCCATCTAGTGTGACCAATACAAATATGAGAATGCATGTTTTTGCCTACCACAGCTTCTTCTAATTCTGCTACCTTACCTTTCTTCTTATGTATTTGAAGGTCTCCATCCTGAATAATAGCCACCCCTGTACTATCATATCCACGATATTCTAAACGCTTCAAACCTTTTAAAACTATTGGATACGCTTCTCTATGACCTATATAACCTACAATTCCACACATATTTTGATAATTTGGGTATTAATCTATAATTTAAGCAAAAATAAACATTAATATTTTAATGTATGTTAGGTTTGAAATCTTTTGATCCACAAGAAGAATATATTTTAGAAGATGAACGCGTTTTGCTAAGACCCGTAAAGGAAGAGGATTGGAGTAATTTTACCAATTTACCAGAAACTTCTCCTGAAATTTGGCAGTATTCTTTGATGGCTATTCAAAAAACAGAAGACTTAAAAGCCTATTTTCAAGAAGCCATTATTTCTAGAAAGAATGGGAATAGCTATGCATTCATTGTTTTTGATAAGTTAACCAAGGAGTGGGTAGGTTGTACTAGGTTTTATGATATACAATTAAAATATCAAACTACTCAGCTGGGGTATACTTGGTACAAAACCTCTGTCTGGGGGACAGGCTTAAATGCACATTGCAAATTTTTATTACTTCAATTCGCTTTTGATACCATGCAATTGGAAAGGGTGGAGTTTAGAGCAGATAATGATAATAAAAGAAGTATTGCTGCCATGAAAAAAATAGGCTGTACTGTGGAAGGTGTTTTAAGAAATCATATGCCCAAACCGAATGGCGGCAGAAGAGACTCCATCATCTTAAGTATTTTAAAAAAAGATTGGAAAAATACACTCAGTGAAAAACTAAAAGCTCAATTAAAGTAAGGTTCCTTGTAAGAAATAAAAGGCTAATCCAAAATAAATTAAGATAGCAGTTACATCAACCAAAGTAGCTACAAAGGGTGCAGAAGAAACAGCAGGGTCAGCGCCTAATCTCTTTAATAAAATTGGCAACATAGATCCAGTGATGGTTCCCCAAATTACCACACCTACTAAGGTAAATCCAATGGTAGTGGCAATCAACATCCAATGCTCACCATAAAAACCTGGGGCAATCATATGCCATGCTGCAACCCTGAAAAATCCTATAATACCTAATACTGTTCCTAATAATAATCCACTTAAAATTTCTCTTCTTAAAATTCTCCACCAGTCTTCAATCGTAATTTCTCCTACAGACATGGCCTGTATAATTAAGGTAGATGCTTGTGAACCGGTATTACCACCGCTTGATAATATTAATGGAATGAAAGTAGCTAATACCAATACCTTTGATAGTTCTCCCTCAAAATAGCCCATTGCTGTTGCAGTAAGCATTTCGCCAAAGAATAAAACTACTAACCAAGTAATGCGTTTCTTGAATAAATTAAAAATGGAAATATCCAAATAAGGTTCATTCAAGGCTTCGGTACCTCCCATTTTTTGCATATCCTCGGAGAACTCTTCATTGGTTACCCATAAGATATCATCAATGGTTACAATACCTAATAAAATATCATTATCATCCACAACAGGGATGGCCGTTCTGTTATTCATTTTGAAAACCTGGCTCGCTTGCTCCTGGTCATCGTATACATTTAGCGCAACATATCTTCCATCAATAATTTCTCCAATGATATCTTCAGGCTTGGCTAATAACAAATCTCTGATTCTAATATCATCTACTAAATGTCCATGATCATCTATAATATAAATTACATCAATGGTTTCTGAATTCTTTCCATACTTTCTAATATTCTCTAGAACCTGTGCAACAGTGTAATGTGGATGAACATACACATAGTCGGGGGTCATCAATCGACCCACACTATCTTCAGGATAACCTAATAATGAAAGGGTGATTTTTCTTTCTTCTGGATCTAATAGTTTAATTAAATCTCTGATGGCAGCCTTGGGTAATTCTTCTAAAAAGTCGGTTCTATCATCTGGAGGTAATTCATTCAAGATTTTTGCTGTTTTACGAGCAGGTAATTCTTTAATGATATCCTTTTGTTGATTGATGTCTAAAATTTTGAAAACACTTACCGCTCTGTGCACGGTCATATGATCAATGATATTGGCTTCTTGTTCTGGGAATTCGTTCACCAGCTCTACCACATCACTAATATTTTGCTCGTCTAAGAATTCCTTCAATAGACGACTGTCATTCTTGGATAAGATCTCCGAGAATACTTCTGGTAAGTTTATTTCTTCCTTTTCTATTTCTACCATTTCAGACATGGCTGCAAGTTAATAAAAATCCCAGGGATGCCCTATATTTATGCTATGATTCTTCCATTCTTAACAATCGCTTCATCTTCCAATAGAGGCAGGGGTGTTTTTACTACTGAAAATATTTCAAAAGGCACGGTCATTGAGATTGCACCTGTGATTGTATTAAATGCCGAGGGAAGGGAGCATGTGGAGAAAACCTTATTGTACGATTATATTTTTGAATGGGGGGAAGATCATAAAAGCGCTGCAGTGGCATTGGGGTATATATCAATATATAATCATGTGCCAGATCCTAATTGTGCTTATCAAATGGATTTTGAGCATCAAACCATTACCATTACCACTATTAAGGATGTCCAAAAAGGGCAGGAGTTATTTATTAATTATATGAACCCAGAAGGCGCTTCAGATAAAGCAGTTTGGTTTGATACTTTTTAAAAAAGCAATAAGCATACCGGCATAGAAACTTTTATTTCATTACCAGTATCAATTAAATCTCCATTTGTTGGGTTGATTTTATACACTACAATATTGTCGGAATCTTGATTAGCTACTAATAACCACTTCCCATCCTTACTGATTGTAAAGTTTCTTGGCTTTATTCCTTTAGATGAAAAGTAATTATTTTTTTCAGGGTTGATTAATCCGCTTTCAAGTATGGTTAGTTTTGTAATATTATTTTCATTGCCTCTATTAGACACATACAAATATTTCTCATCAGGTGAAAGATGAATATCTGCACTTCCTGCTTGTCCATTAAAATTAGCAGGATGTGTTGCAATAGTTTGCACTTTTTTACTTACCCCTTTTTGAATTTGATAAACAGAAACCGTACCCGTTAATTCCTCAATCACATATATAAGTTTGCCATTTTTTGAAAAACTCATATGTCTTGGTCCTGAGCCGGCAGTTGCGTTTAAAATAATTGGTTTGTCTGCTTGTAATACAGGATTGGCACTTGCTTTATAAGGGTATGCAGTTATTTGATCCATTCCTAAGTCTGGAGTGAATAAGTAATTTCCTTCAGGGTTAAAAAATGCACCATGTACATGTGCTTTTTCTTGTCTTTCTTTATTGATGCTTGCGCCTTTATGCTGAATAATCATTCTAGCATTGGAGACTCTTCCGTCTGCAAAACGATAAAACTGTGCAATATTTCCGCCAGTATAATTGGCAACAAATATATTTTTTTGATCTGGGCTAATGGTGATATAACAGGGATGTGCACCTTTACTAGGTAATTGTTGTAAAGGTTTTAAGGTATTGTTTTTAAAGCTAAAGCTAGTAATCCCCCCTTCCATATCTTCATTGACTGCATATACATTTTGTCTGTCTTTGGTAATTGCCAAGAAAGAAGGATTGGATATATTGTTGGTATGGCTTAGTTCTATACTTTTTCCTGTTGCGGTATCAAAATGATATAAATAAATACCCTTACTATCTTTTTGAGTGTATGTGCCAATTAATAAATTAGCCTCTTGAGCAAAACCATTAAGTGTGACAAGTATTGCGCAACTAAGAAATATTTTTTTATACAATGTTTGCATGCAATTTTTATTGATATATTCTTACATAATCTACTTCCATTCTAACCGGGAAAATAGAATCATCGATGGTGTTTCCTGCGAGGTTGCCTCCAATGGCTAAATTCAATAATAAAAACTGAGGTTCTGTAAACGGATAATAATCTGTTCCTCTTCCGTCATTATTAGCTGTATAATATAAAACATCATCTACATAAAATTTTAGACTCTCTTTGGTCCAATCTAATTTGAACAAATGAAAGTCATTCGTGATTCCATTGATGGATGTTGAATAGGTCTGTTGTGTACCTAAAGTCCAGTTTAATTTTTTGGAATGGGCAGACCAAAACATTTTGTCTAAATCTTTTCCTACATGTTCCATGATATCAATTTCTCCGCATGCAGGCCAACCAACTGTTTTAATATTGTCCCCCAACATCCAAATAGCAGGCCAGGTTCCAACACCTTTAGGAATTTTTGCTCTTACTTCAATTCTTCCATAAGTCCATGTTGCTTTACCTTGTGTTAATAATCTTGCAGAGGTATAAAACTTACCACCTTTGTTTTCTTTTCTAGCTTCAATCACCAATTTGCCATTTTCAACTCTAGCATTGGTTAATTCATTTGTATAATATTCTGCTTCATTGTTACCCCAGCCATTGGAGCCAGTGCCAATATCATATGCCCATTTAGAAGGATCTGGTGCACCATCCGTTCCAAACTCATCAGACCATACTAGTTTTTTAGTGGTATCAGTAGGGGTGGTTGGTGTAGTGGGCGTTGTTGGTGTTGTTGGAGTGGTAACAACAGGTGGAATTGGAGTAGGCGCTTCTTTTTGAGCACAAAAACTTAAAGAAAGTACTCCAATCAATAAACTAAAGGGGACTAAACGCATAAATAGGTCTATTTTATGAGGGTTGTTTTGTTGTAATGGTAGACAATTTAAGCAAAAACCTTGTTTTTTGTTGCTTAATTTATAAAAGGGGCGTAAATTCGCGCCATGAACTTAAACAATCATATCCATCACCATCATATGCTATCCAAGGGGTAAGCTGGGGTGAAGGTATGTATATACTATATTTAACCAAAGGGCTTACTAACAAGTAAGCCCTTTTAATTTATAATGAATCAACATGAAACTAAAATTAGCCATTCAAAAATCTGGAAGACTACACGAAGACTCAATGAGACTTTTAAAAGAGTGTGGTATTGATATAGGAGCAGGTGTAAATAAATTAAAAGCGGAAGCAACAAATTTCCCCATTGAGTTATTCTTTTTAAGGGACGATGATATTCCTCAATATGTGGAAGATGGGGTTGCTGATATTGGCTTTGTAGGAGAGAATGTAGTGTTTGAGAAAAACAAAAAAGTGGATGTAGCGTATGCCTTAGGTTTTGGCAAATGCAGACTAAGTTTTGCTGTAAAAAAAGAAGAGCAATATACTGGACCTAAGTTTTTAGAAGGTAAAAAAATTGCTACAAGTTATCCGGTAATTGTACAAGAGTTTCTTAATAAAAATCAAGTAAAAGCAGAGATACATGAAATTAGTGGAAGTGTAGAAATTGCGCCAGGCATTGGATTGGCTGATGTGGTTTGCGATTTAGTGAGTAGTGGTTCAACTTTATTTATGAACGGCTTGAAAGAAACGGAAACTATTTTGCAATCTCAAGCGGTATTGATTAAGAGAAAAGATTTAAGTACTGATGCTAATTTATTTTTAGAAAGTCTTTTGTTCAGAATTGAATCAGTTAAAAAGGCGAAGAAAAATAAATATGTTTTATTAAATGCTCCTAATGATCAGTTACCAAAAATTATTTCATTATTACCTGGTATGAAAAGCCCAACAGTTTTGCCTTTGGCTTCGCCTGGTTGGAGTAGTGTACATAGTGTTATTGCTGAGAGTGATTTTTGGGAAATTATAGAGCAATTAAAAGCAGCAGGAGCAGAAGGAATTTTAGTTATCCCTATTGAAAAAATGATTTTATAAAATGAATCTTGTAATTAATCCACCCAAGAAAGAATGGTCAGATGTTTTACAAAGACCAGTGCTTGATGCCCAAAACCTATTGCCTAAAGTGCAAGAAGTATTGGATGCAATTTGTGAGAAAGGGGATGAGGCTGTCAAATCTTATACACTTTCATTTGATCAAGTGAATTTAAGTTCATTACAATTAAGTGATGAGCAAATTCATCAAATGGCATCTTTGCTTGATCCTCAGGTGAAGAAGGCGATTGAAGTAGCGAAAACAAATATTGAAAAATTTCACCAAACTCAATTACAAAAAGTAGAGAAGATTGAGACCATGCCTGGAGTATGGTGTTGGAGAAAATCAGTAGGCATTGAAAAAGTAGGTATTTATATTCCTGGTGGAACTGCGCCACTTTTTTCGACTGTTTTGATGCTAGGTATTCCGGCTAAAATTGCAGGATGTAAAGAAATTATTTTGTGTACCCCACCGAATAAAGACGGAAAAATTCATCCAGCCATTGCTTTTGCTGCAGCATTAATTGGCATTAAAAATATCTACACCATTGGTGGAGTTCAAGCGATTGGTGCAATGGCTTTTGGAACTGAATCGGTTCCTAAAGTGCATAAGATTTTTGGTCCTGGTAATCAATATGTAACCGCTGCGAAACAATTGGTTCAGCAGTATGGCACTGCAATTGATATGCCTGCTGGTCCTAGTGAGGTTTGTGTATGGGCAGATGAAACTGCTGTACCTGAATTTGTAGCAGCAGATTTATTATCACAGGCTGAACATGGTGCGGATAGCCAGGTTTTATTAGTAGCCAGTCAAGAAAGTATTGTTGTACAAGTTCAACATGCATTGCAAGAGCAGTTGGCCATCTTACCAAGAATGGAATTTGCAGAGAAAGCCTTGGCCAATTCAAAAGCTATTGTGATGACCCAAACAGAAAATGCGCTGGAATTAATTAATGAATATGCGCCAGAACATTTAATTTTATCTATACAGAATGCGGAGTTAATGGCCGAAAAAGTGTGGAATGCAGGTTCGGTATTTATTGGCAATTTTTCTCCAGAGTCTGTGGGTGATTATGCAAGCGGAACCAATCATACTTTACCGACCAATGGGTATGCAAAAGCGTATAGTGGGGTAAGTGTAGATAGTTTTGTGAAGAAGATTACTTTTCAGCAATTAACGGAAAGAGGTTTGACCAATATTGCTCAAACAGTAATAGATATGGCGAAGGCAGAAAGTTTGGATGCGCATGCACAAGCTGTTCAAATTAGAGTGGATAACATCAATAACAAGAAATAAGTACTTATGGCATTTGATATTTTAAAAGTAGTAAGACCAAATATCGCAAAATTGAAACCTTATTCTTCTGCAAAAGATGAATATAGTGGGGAAGCAAATGTTTTATTAGATGCGAATGAAAATGCGTTGGGTTCTCCATTGACTAAATGGTATAATCGATATCCAGATCCTTATCAAAATGAAGTAAAAGAAAAAATTGCTTTTATCAAGCAATTGCCTGCTAGTAAAGTTTTCTTAGGCAATGGAAGTGATGAGATTATAGCTTTGTTGTTTACCGCTTTTTGTGAACCAGGGAAAGACAATATTATCATTTGTCCTCCTACTTATCCAATGTATGAGGTAAATGCTAATATCAATAATATTGAAATCAAGTCGGCTCCATTGTTACCCGATTTTCAATTAAATATTGCGCATATCGAACAATTGGTTGATGCGAATACTAAAATAATTTGGATCTGCTCTCCCAACAATCCAACTGGTAATTCTTTAGATAGAATTGATATTGAAACTGTTTTAAATCATTTTGATGGATTAGTGGTGGTGGATGAAGCCTATATTAATTTCTCTAAACAAAAATCTTTTTGTCAATCCTTAATTGATTATCCCAATTTAGTGGTATTGCAAACCTTAAGTAAAGCATGGGGCTTAGCTGGTTTAAGACTAGGCATGGCATTTGCTAGCGAAGAGATTGTTGGATATTTAAATAAAGTAAAAGCACCTTATAATATTAATTTACCAGCACAAGAGTTGGCTTTAAAAGCTTTAGAAGAAGTAGGTCAAGTGAATGATATGATTCAAGAATTAGTTCAGTTAAGAATTGCGCTAGCAGGCGTATTTGAAGAAATGCCGATGGTAGAAGCTGTTTATCCTTCAGATACCAATTTCCTATTGGTAAAAATTCCTAATGCAACCAAATTGTATCAGTTCTTATTAACCAAAGGTATTGTGGTAAGAGATCGCTCTAGTTTGCCTAATTGTGCTGACACTTTAAGAATTACTGTTGGTACAGAACAAGAAAACACTGCATTGGTAGATGCGATGATTGAATGGATGGACCAACAATTAGCCTAATTATTTGTTAACTTGCTTTATAAAATTTGAAAATGAAAAAAATACAAAATTTCCTATTGCTTTCCATCTTAATGATGGCTTGTACTGCAAAAGCACAAGACAATGCTGGTTTAAGATTGCCGGCTGGTTTTTCTGCTACATTATTTGCGAATAATATTGGTAGTTCAAGACATATTGCGATTACTCCTTCAGGGGTAGTTTTTGCGAAATTGAATGCACCCAATAAAGATGGTAAATCGATCATTCGATTAGCAGATGCAAATAAGGATGGTGTTGCAGATCAGATTACTGGCTGGGGTAATTATGGTGGAACAGGAATTTATGTAAGAGGTAATAAATTATATGCAAGTTCTGATCAAGGCATTTTCTTGTATCAATTAAATGATCAAGATGAAGTGGTTAATCCAAATGCTCCAAAAGTAATTGTAAAAGACTTGATTGATAGAAGACAACATTCTTCTAAGTCGATTACTCTAGATCCACAAGGAAATATTTATGTAAATATTGGAGCATATTCAAATGCTTGTCAAGAAAAAGATAGAATGCCAGGGTCAAAAGGAATGATGCCTTGTCCTATTTTAGATTCAGCGGGTGGTATTTGGAAATTTGATGGACAAAAAGAAAACCAAGTTTATGGTGATGGTAAGCGTTATGCTACAGGTTTAAGAAATGTAATTGGCTTGGATTGGAATAATCAAACTAATAGTTTATTTGTAACGCAACATGGTAGAGATCAATTAAACTCTTTCTATCCTCAATATTATAGCGATAATCAAAATGCAGAATTACCTGCAGAAACCATGTATGAAGTAAAAGAAGGTGATGATTGTGGTTGGCCTTATGTGTATTATGATCCATATCAAAAGAAAAAAATATTGTCTCCAGAATACGGTGGTGATGGCAAAAAAGAGGGTGCTCCAAATGCTTTAAATCCAACGGTAGCTTTCCCTGCGCATATGGCGCCAATGTCTTTATTATTTTATAAGGGAAATCAGTTTCCTGAAAAATATCAACAAGGTGCATTTATTGCATTCCATGGTTCTTGGAATAGAGCTCCATTACCTCAAGAAGGATATTTTGTAGCTTTCGTACCTTTTAAAAATGGCAAACCATCTGGCGACTGGGAGATTTTTGCAAATGGTTTTGCAGGTACAGATATTGTTACCAATCCAAGATTAGCAAAAGCAAGACCTTGTGGATTAGCAGAAGGTCCTGATGGTTCATTGTATGTATGTGATGATAACAAAGGCGCTATTTTTAAAATCAGTTTCAATAAATAAACATGAAATATTTGATTCCATTTTGTTTGATTGGCTTGGCGGTTTTCTCTTCTGAAAAACTTGCTGCACAAAATATGGCCAATGGTAAAAAAATATATGAACTAAGATGTTTGGTTTGTCATCAGGCAGATGGCGGTGGAGTACCCAATATGAACGCGCCTTTAGATGGAGCAAGTAATGTGGTGGGCAATGATATTGCTAGAATGGTAAAGATTATTCGCAATGGATATAATGAGCGAGTGGCTTTAGATGGTTTTTATTATAGCAATGCCATGACCGCTAACCCAGATTTAAAAGATGCAGATATTGCTGATGTATTAACCTATATAAGAAATAGTTGGTCTAATAAAGCCTCTAAAGTAACCCTTGCGCAAGTGCAAAAAGTAAAAAAGAAATAATTAATGAGACCAATACTTTTTATTGATAGAGACGGGGTGATTTTAGAAGAGCCTAAAGATGATTTTCAAATTGATAGCATTGATAAAACAAAATTTGTCAAAGGTGCTATAACTAATTTGAAAAAAATTGCGGAAGATTTTGGTTATTATAAAGTAATGGTGACCAATCAAGATGGATTAGGAACTGAGGCTTATCCTATATCTGATTTTGAACCTTATCAATCTTTAATGTTAAGAACACTAGAAGGAGAAGGATTTGTTTTTGATGAAGTGTTTATTGATAAGAGTTTTGCAAAAGACAATTTGCCTACCAGAAAACCTGGCACCGGCATGTTAACAGCTTTATTGAACAATGATGCATACGATATTGCTAATTCATATGTAATTGGAGATAGATGGTCAGATATTGCTTTGGCTAAAAATATAGGATGTAAAGCCATTTATTTAAAATCTCCATTACATGAATTGACTGCTGAGCAAGAAACGGAATTGAGACCTTTTATTGCATATGAAACCGATGATTGGAATGCTATTTATAGTTTCTTGAAATTAGGTTTGAGAAAATTAGTACATGAAAGAAATACCAAAGAAACCAAGATTCGAATTGAATTGAATTTGGATGGAAATGGGAATGCACAAATTCATACAGGTCTTGGATTTTTTGATCATATGTTGGATCAAATTGCCAGACATGGTGGAGTGGATTTAAATATTCATTGCGATGGTGATTTACACATAGATGAACACCATACCATTGAAGATGTAGGTATTGCTTTAGGAGAAGCATTTGCTAAAGGTTTGATGGATAAGCGAGGCATGGAAAGATATGGCTTTGCCTTACCCATGGACGAGGCTGAAGCTAAAGTGTTAATTGATTTTGGTGGAAGAAATTGGTTGGTTTGGGATGCTAGCTTTAAAAGAGAGAAGATTGGAGAAATGCCTACAGAAATGTTTTTTCATTTCTTTAAATCATTCAGTGATGCAGCCAAGGCCAATGTAAATATTAGCTGCCAAGGGGATAATGAGCACCATAAGATTGAAGCTATTTTCAAAGCTTTCGCCAAAGCCATTAAAATGGCGGTGAAGCGAAATCCTTATAGTGATGCATTACCCAGTACCAAAGGGGTCTTATAGGGCTAACATATGGTAGGATAGGGTCTTTTTTGAAGTATTTTTTCAATTTTTTGGGCATCTAAAGCATAAAATGAGTAAATTTGCTCTGCAATGAAAACAATAAACAATTTTTGGTGGTGGCATACAAACTCCGTTGGGGTATTGTAATGACATAGCCATTATTGTCAAGATATACATAAACCCCGACAGCTATGTCGGGGTTTATTTTTTTAATGAAGAAATTGGAATGGAATGCAAAAAATGAAGATACATACTGAAGTAACCCAATTGTTGGCTGATACTTATACGCCAGTGGGAATATATTTGAGACTAAGAGATCGATTTAGAGATACTGTTTTATTAGAGAGCACCGATTCGCATGCTTCAGAAAACAGTTATTCTTTTATTGCAGTAAATGCTATTGGCGGAATTGAAATCTCTTCTATGAACGAGATTGAATATAAGTATCCCAATCAAGAGCCTATTAGAGAAACTATTCAGGATGTTCAGGCTGCTCCAGATAGATTATGGGCTTATATGCAAGAATATTCATTTACCAGTTCAACAAAAGAAGCTAGATTTTCTCAAGGTTTATATGGATATACTGCTTATGATGCCATTCCTTTTTTTGATACCATTGAATTTAAAGAGGGATCACCTATTATTCCTTTGATGCGTTATAGGTTGTATCAATATGTATTGGCTTTTAATCATTTCAAAGACGAATTATATATCTGCGAGAATCGAATGGAGGGCATGGAGTCTGAATTGGAAGCCTTGGTTGGATATATTAAAAGCAAAGATGTGCCGCAATATCCTTTCTCATTAAAAGGGAAGGAAAGTTCTAATCAGACAGATGATCAATATAGAGAGGCTGTAAAGAAAGGGATACAACATTGTATGAGGGGAGATGTTTTTCAAATTGTATTGAGTAGAAGGTTTCAACAATCTTTCCAAGGTGACGAATTCAATGTATATAGATCATTAAGAAATATCAACCCTTCACCGTATTTGTTTTTCTTTGATTATGGAGATTATAAGTTAATGGGGTCTTCCCCAGAAGCTCAGATTGTTATTAATAATGGCAAAGCAGTGGTACATCCCATTGCAGGTACTTTTAAAAGATCTGGAGATGAGACCGTGGATGCAGCAATGACACAAAAACTATTAGAGGATCCAAAAGAAAATGCAGAACATGTAATGTTAGTGGATCTAGCTAGAAACGATTTGAGTAGAGTATGTACAGAAGTGAGAGTGAAAGAATATAGACAAGTACATTATTATAGTCATGTAATTCATTTGGTAAGTGAAGTAGAAGGTAAAGTGGCTGAAGGAGCAAATCCATTTCATTTGATTGCTAAAACTTTTCCTGCAGGTACTTTAAGTGGTGCACCCAAATTTAAAGCCATGCAATTAATTGATGCCATTGAACCTACTAAGCGATCTTATTATGGCGGTTGTATTGGTTTTGTAGGCTTTGATGGTACATGCAATCAGGCCATCATGATTCGTACTTTCTTGAGTAGAGAGAACACCTTAACCTATCAGGCAGGTGCCGGTGTGGTTGCGGCAAGTGTTCCGGAAAGTGAGTTACAGGAAGTCAATAATAAATTGAATGCATTAAAGAATGCGATGATTCTTGCAGAAAATATACATTAATCCATAAGAGCATAATAAATAATGAAAATATTAGTTTTTGACAATTACGATTCCTTTACCTACAACTTGGTGCAAATGATCAAAGAGTTGACCACTGCATCTGTTGAAGTGTTTAGAAATGACGAGATACCATTAGAGGAAGTGAAGTCTTATGATAAGATCTTACTTTCTCCTGGCCCAGGAATTCCCTCTGAATCTGGTTTATTATTACCCTTGATCAAAGAATATGCTGCCACTAAATCTATTTTTGGTGTTTGCCTTGGTCAACAAGCTATAGCGGAATCTTTTGGAGGCAGCTTAAGTAATTTAAGTAAGGTATATCATGGTATTGCAACAGAGGTTCAATTAACGAATCCATCAACTTTATTTGAAGGCTTACCCGAAACATTTAAAGTAGGAAGGTATCATAGTTGGGTAGTGAATGAACAAGACTTGCCCAAGGATTTAATCATCACTTCAAAAGATGTGGATGGATTTATTATGTCATTAGAGCATACTCAATTTGATGTGAAAGGAGTGCAGTATCATCCTGAAAGTGTATTAACGCCCAATGGAGCAAAGATTATTGAAAATTGGTTGAAAAATTAATCCTTGAAAAATTAAGAGATGAAGAAATTATTACAATATTTATTTGAACACAAGACTCTAAGCAGAGAAGAAGCTAGGGATGTCTTGATGCAGATATCTGAAGGCAAATACTCTGAGCATGAAGTAACTTCTTTTGTAACAGTGTTTTTAATGCGTAGTATTACCATTGAGGAACTAATGGGCTTTAGAGATGCATTACTTTCTTTAGCAGTCAAAGTAAATTTAGGGGTAGATGATGCGATTGATATTGTGGGAACAGGTGGCGATGGAAAAGACACTTTCAATATTTCTACTTTAGCATGTTTTATTGTAGCAGGAACTGGACAAAAAGTAATTAAGCATGGTAATTATGGTGCTTCTAGTGTAAGTGGTGCATCTAATGTAATGGAAAAAATGGGCTATCAATTTAAAAACGAAGAAGCTGTTTTAGCCAATGAGTTAAAAGAAGCAGGTATTTGTTTTTTACATGCCCCTTTATTTCATCCCGCATTAAAAGCAGTGGGTCCAATGAGAAGAAATATTGGCGTAAGAACATTCTTTAATATGCTGGGCCCTATTGTAAATCCTGCACAACCTAAATACCAATTAATTGGGGTGTATAATTTAGAAATGGCAAGGATATATAATTATGTATTACAAAGCTTGAATAAAGAATTTACTTTAATACATAGTATGGATGGGTATGATGAAATTTCTTTGACTGCCGATACTAAAGTGGTGACCAATAAAGGAGAGTTTATTAAATCTCCTATAGAATTAGCCAATTTAAAAGTAAATCAAGAAGATTTACATGGTGGCGAGACAGTGGATGCTGCAGCAGCTATCTTTAAAAATATTTTAGAAGGAAATGGAACCAAGTCGCAAAATGCAGCTGTATTAGCTAATGCTGCTATGGCCCTAATGGTGACAGGAAAATACAATCAATATCAAGAAGCTTTTGACGCCGCATCTAAAAGTTTAACAACTGGTGCAGCCAATGCATGTTTACAAAAATTAATAAGCCTGCAATGAGTAAGAATATATTAAATACCATCATTGAACATAAGCTAGGAGAAGTAGCTGCTAGAAAAAAAGAAATCAGCATTGCTCAACTAGAAGCCATGCCATTGTTTGAAAAAACGCCTTCTTCTTTAAAAGCTTCCATTCAACAAGAAGGTAAAACTGGTATTATTGCAGAATTCAAAAGACAATCCCCTAGTAAAGGAGTAATCAACGATCAAGCCAATGTGGATATTGTAACGATTGCTTATGAACAATTTGGAGCTTCTGGTATCTCGGTATTAACTGATCAAAGTTTTTTTGGAGGTAGCTTAACGGATTTAAGTATTGCAGTTAATAGAAGTATTCCAGTGTTAAGAAAAGAATTTATGGTAGATGAGTTTCAGATTATTGAAGCCAAAGCATATGGAGCATCTGCTATTTTATTGATTGCAGCTTGTTTAGATGTGCAACAAGTTAAATCTCTAGCAGTGGTTGCAAAATCATTAGGCTTGGAAGTATTATTAGAATTACATGATGCAATAGAATTAGATCATATCTGTGAAGAAGTAGATTTAGTGGGTATTAATAATAGAAGCTTAAAATCTTTTGAAGTAAATATTGAACATAGTCTTCAATTAAAAGACCAATTACCTAAAGAGAAATTAAGTATTGCTGAAAGTGGTATTTATGATATCGAAACTTTTAGGTTATTAAAAAAAGAAGGATTTGATGGTTTTTTAATGGGAGAATATTTTATGAAACAAGCCGATCCAGCAGCCGCTTTTGAAGCATTCACTCAATTGATAAAAATTTAAAAGGATGCAAGTTAAAGTATGTGGTATCACTAATATAGAACAAGCCCAGGCATTGGATGCCATGGGGGTGCACTATATTGGGTTTATTTTTTATCCATCTTCTAAGCGTTATGTTTTAAATAGTTTGAGTGTATCAGATCTTCAACATTTTAAAACCACAGGGGCTAAAAAAGTAGGTGTATTTGTGAATGAGTCATTGGATAATTTATTGAATATAGTAAAGGAGGCGGGGCTAGATATGGTTCAATTGCATGGTGATGAGGATTTGACTTATTGTGAAAAAGTAAAAGAGCATGTTTCTGTAGTGAAAGTATTTAGAGTGGGTGCATTGGTTCCAATGATGGATGGGTTTGATCAGGTAGCGGACTATTTTTTATTTGATACCGATAGTGCATTATATGGTGGGACAGGTCAACATTTTAATTGGGAGATTATCAAAAATCAATCCATGGCTAAACCCTATTTTTTAAGTGGTGGCATTGGTCCCAATGATATAAAAGGTTTGGAAGTGATGCAAAACACTAAAGCAGGTAAACAATTATTGGCTGTGGATTTAAATAGTCAATTTGAAATAAGTCCAGGAATTAAAGATTTAGAAAAAATTAAAACATTTATACATGCAATTATTTGACAAAACAGCAGAATACCAACAACCCAATGAAGAAGGGTATTATGGAGAATTTGGTGGCGCTTACATTCCAGAAATGTTGTTTGGTAATGTGGAGGAGTTGAAGCATCAATATTTGGAAATTATGAATGATCCTGATTTTCAAATAGAGTTTCATGCCTTATTAAGAGATTATGTGGGAAGACCGACGCCTTTGTTTTATGCAGAAAGATTGAGTAAAGAAATTGGCACAACAGTTTATTTGAAAAGAGAAGACCTATGTCATACTGGTGCGCATAAAATAAATAATACCATTGGTCAAATTTTGTTGGCACAAAGATTGGGTAAGACAAAAATTATTGCAGAGACGGGTGCAGGTCAACACGGAGTGGCTACTGCAACAGTATGTGCTTTAAAAGGAATGGAATGTGTGGTATATATGGGAGAGAAAGATATTGAACGCCAAGCACCCAATGTAGCTAGAATGAAATTATTAGGAGCCAAAGTGGTTCCTGCTACTAGCGGAAGTAAAACATTAAAAGATGCTACCAATGAAGCTATTAGAGCTTGGATTAATGAGCCAGATACCACACATTATATTATTGGTAGTGTTGTAGGGCCGCATCCATATCCAGATATGGTAGCGAAATTTCAAAGTGTGATCAGTGATGAGATTAGAAAACAATTAAAAGAAAAAACAGGTTCTGAATTACCTACGCATGTGGTGGCTTGTGTTGGTGGAGGTAGTAATGCTGCGGGGGCTTTTTATCATTTTTTAAATGAACCCACCGTAGATTTAGTAGCAGTGGAAGCAGCTGGACATGGAGTACATTCAGGCATGAGTGCTGCTACAACCCAGTTAGGGACTACTGGTATTTTGCATGGTAGTAAAAGTATTTTAATGCAAACCAAGGATGGACAAGTAGTAGAACCACATAGTATCAGTGCTGGCTTGGATTATCCTGGTATTGGTCCCTTACATGCATACTTATTTAAAAGTGGTAGAGGAACATTTACAAGTGCAACTGATGAAGAGGCTTTAGAATGGGCATCTCATTTATCTAAAATAGAAGGGATTATTCCAGCATTAGAGACGGCACATGCATTTGCTGTATTGCCTAAAATGAATTTTAAACCAACAGATGTAGTGGTGGTGTGTTTGAGTGGTAGAGGTGATAAAGATTTGGCTACTTATATGTCTAATATTAAAATGTAAACAAAGTATATGTCTAAATTGACGAACTTATTTAATCAAAAAAATGCAAGGGTGCTGAATGTATATTGTACAGCAGGTTTCCCTCAGTTGAATAGCACTTTGGAAATAATGGAATCTTTACAAGCCAATGGTGCAGACATTATAGAATTAGGTATGCCCTATAGTGATCCATTAGCGGATGGCGAAGTGATTCAATCAAGTAGTTTGGTGGCTTTGGAAAATGGCATGACTATCGAAGTGTTGTTTGAGCAATTAGCCAATATGAGAAAAACCATTCATATACCTGTTATATTAATGGGCTATATGAATCCTATTTTACAATATGGTTTTGAGCGTTTCTGCAAAGCAGCAAAAGAAGTTGGTGTAGATGGATTGATTTTGCCCGATTTGCCTTTGTTCGAATTCGAGACCATCTATGGTGCAGCTATCAATGAAAATGGTTTAGATTTTATTTTCTTGGTAACCCCAGAGACCTCAGAAGAAAGATTGAAAAAATTAGACAATTTAAGTTCTGGATTTTTATATGCAGTAAGTTCATCTGCTACCACTGGGAAGGATAAAGATTTTTCAAAAGTAGCGCTGTATTTAAAAAAGCTAAAAGCTTTTGGATTGAAAAATCCATTCTTGGTAGGCTTTGGTATTAAAGACAAAGAAAGTTTTAATGCAGTGAATGAATATGCTAATGGAGCGATTATTGGATCAGCATATATTAAAGCTCTATCGTCTGGATCTGATGTGAATGCTATTACCAAAACATTTTTGGAATCTATTTTAAAATAAACAATGGAAACTGTTATTATTCAATATAACGCTGGTAATATTCAATCCGTTTTGTATGCCTTAGAAAGATTGGGTGTAAATGCTTTAGTGACGGATGATTCTGAAAAAATCAAGTCGGCAACTAGAGTTATTTTTCCTGGTGTGGGTGAAGCAAGTACGGCTATGCAATATTTAAAAGAAAGACAATTGGACCAATTAATTGTTTCGTTAAAGCAGCCAGTGCTAGGTATTTGTTTAGGAATGCAATTAATGTGTGCCTATTCTGAAGAAAACAATACGGACTGTTTAGGCATATTTAATGAGCAAGTAAAACAATTTAAGCCGGACACTATTTCAGTTAAAGTACCACAGATGGGGTGGAATACCATTACTCGTTTACAATCTTCATTATTTAAAGGGGTGGACGAAAATAGCTATGCTTATTTTGTACATGGATACTATGCTTCTATTGGAACTCATACCATTGCGCAAACCAATTATATTTTAGACTACAGCTCGGCTTTGCATAAAGACAATTTTTATGGGGTGCAGTTTCATCCAGAAAAATCTGCAAAAGTGGGGGAGCAAATTATTCAAAATTTTTTATCTATTTAACAATGCAAATAATACCTGCTATAGATTTGATTGATGGTAAATGTGTGAGATTAACAGAGGGAGATTATGCCCAAAAGAAAATCTACAATGAAGATCCATTAGAAGTAGCCAAGGCATTTGAAGGGATTGGACTAATGCGTTTGCACTTGGTGGATTTGGATGGGGCAAAAGCTGGTGAAGTAGTGAATTGGAAGGTTTTAGAGAAAATTGCGAATCAAACACAATTAATTATTGATTTTGGAGGAGGTATAAAAAAAGAAACCACTTTGCAAACTGTTTTTGATACCGGTGCAAACTATGCAACCATTGGTAGTTTGGCGGTAAAAAACAGAGCGGTTTTTGAAGAATGGATAGAACGCTTTGGTGCAGATGCTTTTATGTTGGGGGCAGATGTTTTTGAAGAAAAAATCGCCATTGGCGGATGGTTAGAAAAAACCAATATAGATGTATATGAATTTATTCAATCTTATATGAATAAAGGCATTACTCAAATTTTTTGTACCGATATTCAAAAAGATGGAAAATTGGCTGGCCCTTCTATTGATTTGTATAAAAAAATCATTGAACAATTTCCAACGCTACAATTAATAGCAAGTGGGGGCGTGAGTAAGATGGAAGATTTGCATGCACTTCGAACTATTGGTTGTACTGGAGCGATTGTGGGAAAAGCTATTTATGAAAACAGAATTACTTTAGAAGAACTTGCTAGATTTTAATATATGTTAACAAAGAGAATTATACCATGTTTAGATATCAAAGATGGCAGAACCGTTAAGGGGGTGAACTTTGAACAAATCAAAGATGCCGGAGATCCGGTGGAACTAGCTGCTTTGTATGCAAAGCAAGGTGCCGACGAATTGGTTTTTTTAGATATTACAGCCACTGTAGAAAGAAGAAAAACATTGAGTGATTTAGTGAATAAGATTGCTCATAAAATAAATATTCCATTCACGGTAGGTGGAGGTATAAAAACCGAAGAAGATGTGTCTATTCTGTTGCAAAATGGGGCAGATAAAATTTCTATCAATACTGCTGCTTTTAATAATCCATCTATCATTAAAAGCTTTGCTAAAAATTTCGGAAGTCAATGTGTGGTATTGGCTATTGATGCAAAATGTGAAGAAGATGAAAATTGGTATGTATATTTAAATGGAGGAAGAGTTAAAACGAATAAACTAGTAAAAGATTGGGCTAAGGAAGCGGTGGATTTGGGTGCTGGAGAAATTTTGTTGACAAGCATGAATCATGATGGTACCAAACAAGGTTTCGCTTTAGATATTACTGCCCAACTTTCTGAAACACTGCCAGTTCCTATCATTGCTTCGGGTGGAGGTGGAAATGAACAACATTTTTTGGATGTCTTCACCAAAGGGAAGGCAGATGCAGCATTAGCAGCTAGTATTTTTCATTATAAGGAATTAGCCATTCCTGATTTAAAACGCTATTTGCATCAACAACAAATTCCGATAAGATTATAAGTTAGATTTAAAATAAAACATGATGAATATTGATTTTTCAAAATACGCAGATGGTTTAGTGCCAGCTATCATTCAAGACCAAGTAACCAACAAAGTGTTGATGTTGGGCTTTATGAATCAAGAAGCTGTTGATGCAACTATATCCCAACAAAAAGTAACTTTCTTTAGTCGTACTAAAAATAGATTATGGACCAAGGGAGAGGAAAGTGGACATTTTTTATCATTAGTGAGTATGCATTTAGACTGCGATCAGGATACACTATTGGTTAAAGTAAATCCAAATGGTCCAGTTTGCCATACTGGCACTGATACTTGTTGGGGCGAAATCAATCATGCATCTTCTTTGGAATTTTTAAATTCATTAGAAGCTGTAATAGCCAATAGAAAAACTGCTGCTCCTAAAAGTTCTTATGTGGCTTCTTTATTTCAAAAAGGCATTAATAAAATTGCTCAAAAAGTAGGAGAGGAAGCAGTAGAAACCGTTATTGAGGCAAAAGACCATAATG
>CALCEA010000054.1 GCA_937900675.1 uncultured Chitinophagaceae bacterium | reverse complement strand
CAATACTTGGATTATCAGTTGCTGCAACAGCTAAAGAAGTTCTACCATGAAAAGACTTTTTAAAAGCAATAATCTTTTTTCTTCCAGTATGAAAAGAAGCCAATTTCAAAGCATTCTCATTAGCTTCAGCACCACTATTACAAAGAAATAGTTGAAAATCTTTTTTGCCACTAATATCATTAATGGCTTTTGCCAGCTCTTCTTGAATTGGCATGATGACTGAATTAGAATAGAATGCAATTTGATGTAATTGATCTTCAATTCTCTTCACCCAATGAGACTGTGTATGACCAATACTAATTACAGCATGGCCGCCATACATGTCAAGGTATTCTTGACCCTTATCGTCCCAAACTCTTGATCCAAGCGCTTTAGTTATAGCGATGGGATTTAAAGGATATACATTGAATAAAGACATCTTATACTTTTTTAAAACTTAAAAATAATTGGCTTTAATTTTCAAACCTTCGGTTTCATCCAAGCCAAAAATCAAATTCATATTTTGAACTGCTTGTCCAACTGCACCTTTCAATAAATTATCAATAACAGAATGGATCGCAATTTTATTTCCTTGCTTTTCAATATGTATTAAACACTTATTGGTATTCACTACTTGTTTTAAATCTATGGTAGTTTTAGAAACATGCGTGAAAGGATGGTCTTTATAAAAACCATTGTATAATTCATATAAAGCATCTACACTCAATTCAGAACTGATCACAGAACTTACAAAAATACCTCTTGTAAAATCACCTCTCCAAGGAACAAAATTTACTTCAGCATCTTGATGTCCTTGTAAAACACCTAAACTCTGATGAATCTCGTTAATATGCTGATGATTTAATGTTTTGTATGCCCCAATATTATTGGCTCTCCAACTAAAATGACTTGTAGGAGACAATCCCTGACCAGCACCAGTAGACCCTGTAATACCAGTAGTATATACTTCTTTTAATAAGTTCTTAGATGCTAAAGGCAATAACCCTAATTGAATAGCTGTAGCAAAACAACCAGGGTTAGCAATATTATGAGCAGAACGAATTGCGTCTCTTTGTAATTCTGGCAATCCATATACAAATTGTCTATCTCCAATACTTGCTGTACTATTCAATCTAAAATCTTGAGACAAATCAATCACTTTAATGTTTGGATTGATTTCATTTGTTGCCATAAATTTTTGAGCATCTCCATGGCCAACACATAAAAACAAAACATCGATGGATGCATTCATTTCTTTAGCAAAAACCAAATCGGTATCTCCCAATAAATCAGTATGCACTTTGCTAACTAGTTCGCCTGCATTACTAGTGCTATGCACAAAACGAATATTTGCATTAGGATGGCGTAATAATACACGCAGTAATTCACCACCTGTATAACCTGCACCACCTACAATTCCAATATTAACTTTTTGCATAACCTTTTTATTTGAAATTATTTTTTATTCGACTCTTTTACATTGTGAAAAATGCTTGTTTGGTTACCAAATATTTTGGTAAAGCCTCTAACATCTGCACCAGTAAAGCCAGTATTCATTTCTCCATACTTACCAAACTTAGCACTCATTAAATCATTCTCCGATTCAATGCCAATAATTTGGAAACGATATGGATTTAATTGAACAAATACATCACCCGTAACTTGTTCTTGAGAATTAGTTAAGTAGGCTTCAATATCACGCATTACCGGATCTAATATTTGACCCTCATGCAACCAGTTGCCATAAAAAGAAGCTAGTTGATCTTTCCAAGACAATTGCCATTTAGTTAACACATGCTTTTCTAATGCATGGTGTGCTTTCAAAATTACCATTGGCGCAGCTGCTTCAAATCCTACACGGCCTTTAATACCTATGATGGTATCACCCACATGAATGTCTCTACCAATGCCATAAGCACCAGCAATAGATTGAATATATTGAATGGCTTCTGTTGGATGTGCAAATGATTGACCATTTACTTTTTTAATCTCTCCTTTCTCAAAACGAATCACCATTTCTTCAGTTGCACCTTCTTTAGTCATTTGTGTTGGCCATGCATTTTCAGGCAACATACCTTTAGAATTCAATGTTTCTTTACCACCCACACTAGTTCCCCATAATCCTTTGTTAATAGAGTAAGCAGCTTTTTCAAAATTCATTTGAACGCCTTTGCTTTTTAAATATTCAATCTCTGCTTCTCTACTTAATTGTAAATCTCTGATTGGGGTTAAAATCTCGATGCCTGGAATCATGATTTGAAAAATCATATCAAATCTTACCTGATCATTCCCTGCGCCAGTACTTCCATGAGCCACCAATTTAGCTCCTACTTTTTTTACATGTTCTGCAATATGTAAGGCTTGGCTTAAACGTTCAGCACTTACACTTAATGGATAAGTATTATTTTTCAATACATTTCCATAAACTAGGTATTTTATAATACTATCATAATATCCTTTTACTGCATTAACAGTGGTATGTGTTTTAACACCTAAAGCATAAGCATGTGCTTCTACTTTTTTAAGTTCTTCTTCAGAAAAACCACCAGTATTAACAATTACACTATGAACTTCTAAACCCTTGTCTTCTGTTAAATATTTAACGCAGAATGTGGTATCTAATCCACCGCTAAAACCTAAAACTACTTTCTCCATAAATTTATTTTTTACTAAACCAGTTCAAAATATTAAATCCTTTTTTTTGTCTAGCTTGTTTGGCATCTGCTTGTGCCTTATCTAATATTTCATTTGGATCAAACAACATAGCCGTGCACATACAATTTTTTCTATCCTTACTCATTAAAATTTCATAGTTCACACAACTCTTACAGCCCGCCCAAAACTCTTCATCATCAGTTAATTCACTATAGGTTACAGGCTCGTATCCTAATTCACTATTGATCTTCATTACAGCCAAACCAGTAGTCAAGCCAAATATTTTAGATTGAGGATATTTCTCTCTAGATAATTGAAAAATAGTTTGCTTGATTTTTTTAGCAATACCGCTTTTTCTAAATGCAGGTGCAACAATCAAACCACTATTGGCTACGAACTGGCCATGTTGCCATGCTTCAATATAGCAAAAGCCTACCCAGGTTCCATCTTCAGTATGTGCTATAACTGATTTACCTTCTTCAATTTTCTTTGCCACATATTCAGGGCTTCTCTTGGCAATACCTGTACCTCTTGCTTTTGCAGATGATTCCATTTCATCTGTAATAGCTTTAGCATAAGAAACATCGGCACTATGGGCTACACGAACTATGATTTTCTGTTCCAATGATCAATAAAATTTAAAAAAATGACACTTCTGGCGTTGAATGCAATTTCCGGGGATTTTTCCACTGATAGGGGCAATTGCCAACTGCTCGTCCTATCAGAATCCACGTCGCAATGACTGCGGTAACCTGATGGGATTATTTAAAACAGGAACAGCTGCTGAAAAAGCAGTAGTCAATAAGGTATGTAAGTTGTCCTGTTTCATAAAATGCTCCTGTTAAGGATTGGAGCTGTAAAAATATAAAATAAAATAGACAAATGGGTTAATATTACTAAGATTTAACCATAAATATGAATAATCGTTAGTTTTTGCAATAAGGAACTAGTCGTAATTTTACAGAAATATTATTTAAATAATGAAAAATATAATCAAATTAAGCTTGATCGCTGGAATGATGAGTTTGGTAGCTTGTGGTGGAACACAACAAGAACAAGTTCCAACAACAGACAGTAGCATGGCTATTCAACAAGATTCTACTGCAGCACCTTCCTATACAGCAGAGATGGTGGACAACAAAAAAGATCCAACATGCGGTATGCCAGTAACTGCCGGCATTAGCGACACTGCACATTATGAAAATAAAGTGCTTGGATTTTGTTCTCCAGAATGCAAAAATGAATTTGTAAAAAATCCGAAAGCTAGTTTAGCAGCAGCGGAATTAAAATAAAGGTATCACTAAGTCCCTTCGGAGACTGAATGATTGAAATAGGAGACTCTGTTAAGAGAATAGATAATTGATATCTTCTTTGGTAAGAGATTTGACAAATCCTTCTTCATCGGAAATTAAATCTTTTGCCAAAGCTCTTTTTCTATCCTGTAATTTTAGGATCTTATCTTCCACCGTATCATTACAAATCATACGGTATGCAAATATATTTTTAGTTTGACCAATACGATGGGTTCTATCAATAGCTTGTTGTTCAACAGCTGGGTTCCACCATGGATCTACAATATATACATAATCTGCAGCGGTTAAGTTCAAACCTACACCACCCGCTTTCAAAGAAATTAAGAATACTCTACATTTTGGATCATTTTGAAAACGCTCAATAGCTCTTTCTCTTTCTTGTATAGTGCTTGATCCATCAAAGTATTCAAAATCTATTCCCAATTTAGTCAACTCATCTTTGATCAAACCCAACATACCTAAGAACTGAGAGAATACCAAAGCTTTATGATCTCCAATATTTTCTACAATCTCTCTTGTTAACTCTGTTAACTTAACAGATTCATTTGGATAAGTTTCATCTTTAATAATGGCCGGGCTATCACAAATTTGACGAAGCTTCATTAAGCCTTGCAAAATTGATAACTGAGATTTTTGTAAGCCCTTCTCTTCTACCATACCCAATAACTTATCTCTATAATCGTTTCGGTAAGCTTCGTAAATTTTTCTCTGTTCCTCTCCCATTTCACAATACAAAACCATCTCTTGCTTTTCTGGTAAATCTTTTGCCACCTGCTCTTTGGTTCTTCTTAAAATAAATGGAAAAACAAATTTTCTCAAATGCTCTTTTTGTTCTTGTTCATCAAATTTATCAATAGGCATAGAGAAATTATGCTTGAAGAATTCAACCGAACCCAACATACCAGGATTCAAGAAATTCATTTGAGCATAAATATCAAATGTATTGTTCTGCAAAGGGGTACCACTTAAACATAGTCTATTGGTTGCTTTCAATAAGGAGGCAGCTTTAGTAACCTTACTGGTTGGATTCTTAATAGCCTGACTCTCATCCAAAATCACATAATCAAAAGCCAACTCAGCAAACATTTTGATATCACTTCTTAATGTACCATAAGTGGTAATAATTACTTCCACTTCTTTATTCATCAACTGGGTTTTGTTTCTACTACCTCCATGATGAATTTGAAAACTTAAAGAAGGGGTAAACTTCTTTAATTCATTTTGCCAGTTATACATCAAACTGGTAGGACAAACCACCAATGCAAAAAGTTGGCTATTCTTTTCTTTCAAATGTTGTAAGAAAGACAAGGTTTGAATGGTTTTACCCAAACCCATATCATCTGCTAAAATACCACCCCATTGAACATCATGTAAAT
>CALCEA010000053.1 GCA_937900675.1 uncultured Chitinophagaceae bacterium | reverse complement strand
CTACTGGCTGTCCATCATAATGCGCGTAAAAAATAATGGTTTCTTTAGCACCTGGTACTTTTACTTCTCCATATACGACAGGAGGAACATTTGCTTTATCTAAAGTAAGTAAACTAGTGTTTTGAATACCTTTAGATTGCATATACTGCATTATCCATTTGGCATTCTCATTTAATCCGGCTTGGTTTGCAGCCACATTAGGTATACTTAATAATGTTGTAAACTCATTAATTAATTCGAATTGATTATTGTCAATCTCTTTATTAATTTTTTCTTGTTGCGTTTGTGCAAAAGAAATATTTGCTGATACAATCAATGAAATGACCGCAATTAAGCTTGCTATTATTTTTTTCATAATTAATATTCAAGTTTTGAAGCACAATTGCTTCAAAATAATGGGTAGATTTAAAAATATTATAAGACTAAAAATAAATTGGGGCTATGTTTTATAAGCCCCAATTTATTTACCCAAAGGGTTGTTCAATAGATGGACTTAATTTAGAAAAGAAATGTGGACCATCTTCAGCTATGTATAAACAGTCCTCTAATCTTATTCCAAATTCACCAGGAATAGAAATTGTTGGCTCATCACTAAAACACATACCCACACCTATTGGCGTTTTGTTTCCTTTTACAAAATTAGTCCACTCATGCCCCTCTAAACCAATACCATGGCCAGTTCTGTGAGGCAATCCTGGTAGTTTATAATTTTTATTAAAGCCATGATTTTCGATAACTGCTCTTGCAGCAGCATCCACCACTTCACATGGAGCGCCAATTTTAATTGCAGCAAAAGCAGCGTTTTGTGCTTCTTGTTCTAAATTCCAAACATCAATTTGTCTTTGTGTTGGTTTGCCCACCACTATTGTTCTTGTAATGTCTGAAGCATAGCCTTCACAACTTGTTCCACCATCCACCATCACCACATCTCCTTCATGAATAGTTTGCGGCACAATACTTCCATGAGGCAGTGCAGAGTACTTGCCCACTTGTACAGATGCACCTCCACTGAAACCCAATTTTCTAAATGCTGCACTAATATTCGTACTTAATTCAGTTTGAGACATGCCTGGTTTAATAGTTGCAAATGCAGCCTTATATGCTTCAATAGTTACATCACTTGCCCTTTGCATTAAAGCTAATTCAGTTTTTGTTTTATACATTCTACATCCAGCAGTCACTGGCGTTGCATCTACTATGTCAAAGCCTGTAGCTATTTTTTTCACACCATCTACAATAAAAAATCTCACACGCTCTTCCATTCCAATTCGATGATGCTTTACACCTTTATCTTTAATCACTCCTACAATTACTTCATAGGGACTTTCGTGTTCCTCCCAACATCTTACTTCAGTTCCAAATGCAGGATTGATTAATTCCATTGCTCTATCTTCTTCAAATTTTGGACAGATATAAGAAATACTTCCTTTTACTGGAATTACAATACCGAATGTTCTTTCACTTTGCCCCCAACGCATACCCGTAAAATAATAACAAGACACAGTGCCTTCTAAAAAGATAGCATCTATTTTATGTTGATCCATTAATTGCTGTGCTTTTGCAATTCTTTGCTTGCGTTCTGCATCAGAAATAGGCACAATACCATCCGTCATAGGTTTTAATTGATCAATAATGGTAGGTGTATCAAACTCCGAATGTGTCATTTGTACACTATTGGCATATAATTTGCCACTAAAGCCCAAAGCGCCCGCAGATAAAGCTGCCATGCTTAAAAAAGATCTTCTATTCTGTGCCATTGTAAATTTTTATTGATGTATAATAAAGGTATAAATAAAAATAATAGACTAAAAAACTTTAAATTTAAAGTTCTAATCAAGCTTTAAACCAAATCGTTTTGCAAATCAAATCTATCCTTAGTTCAATTGCATTCCTTTTTATTGTAATTATCAGTAACGCTCAAAAAATTAATAGTCAATTCAAGTATTATATTCACAAGACTTCAGAAAAAATTACCATTGATGGTATCATGAATGAAGCTGTTTGGAAAAACGCTCAAGTAACTGCCCCATTTACAATGGTTTTGCCGATGGATACAAGCTTGGCAAAAGTACCCACAGAAGTTAGAATGACTTACGATAATGATAACCTTTACATTATTGCTACTTGTTACAAAGTGGGTGCAGGGCAAGATATGGTAGAGTCTTTAAAAAGAGATTGGAATTTTGGAAAGAACGATAATTTTATTTTGTTCATGGATACTTATGGAGACCTTACCAATGGTTTTGCTTTTGGAGCAAATGCAGCTGGAGCTCAATGGGATGGAACTATGTTCGATGGAGGAAGTGTTGATTTAAACTGGGATAATAAATGGACATCTAATGTTACCAACGATGCTAATAGATATATCTGGGAAGCTTCGATTCCTTTTAAATCAATTAGATATAAGGCTGGTATAATGGAATGGGGAATTAATTTTAGTAGAAATGATTTAATCACTACCGAAAAATCAAGCTGGGCGCCAGTTCCAAGACAGTTCCCAACGGCGTCATTAAATTATACTGGATCACTAATTTGGGATGCTCCCTTGCCTGAACATGAAAATAATTTTTCCTTAATACCCTATTTTAAATCAAGCACTTCGAAAGAATTTGCAAATAATGCAGGCACTAAACTAAATGCTCCAACACTGAACAGAACCGATGTAGGCTTGGATGCTAAAATAAGTTTAACCTCTTCTTTGAATTTAGATTTAACCATACATCCAGATTTTTCACAAGTTGAAGTAGATAGACAAGTAACCAACCTGAGTAGGTTTGAATTGTTTTTTCCAGAAAGAAGACAATTCTTTTTAGAGAATGCTGATTTATTTTCAAACTTAGGATATGATAATGTAAGACCATTCTTTTCAAGAAGAATTGGATTAAATAGCAATATTGATTTTGGAGCAAGAATGAGTGGTAGATTGGATAAAAATTGGCGTATAGGATTGATGGACATGAAAACCAGTGCAGATGAATCAAAAAATTTATTAGCACAAAATTTTGCTGTAGTAGCATTACAAAGAAAGCTTTTCAAAAAATCTAGTCTTGAATTATTTTATATCGATAAAACTCAATTAGATTACAATACTTCAAGCACTGGAAACCAGTTCAATAAAAATTTCGGTTTTGAATTCATGTTGGCGCCTAAAAACAATACCTGGTCTGGAAAAACAATTTTAATAAAATCATTTACTCCAAATAAATCAGGAGATGATTTGATGAATGCAGGAAACTTGCAATACAGTAATAAAAAATGGATATTGGCATGGCAACATGAAATTGTAGGAAACAATTTTAATGCAGAAGTGGGTTATATTCCAAGAAACAATTATGTAAAAATTAATCCGAGTGTAACCAGATTGTTTTTTCCTAAAACAGGAAATATCTTATCACATGGCCCACAATTTTTAACTACTTATTATTTTAATACCGCACTGGATCAAACAGATAATACCAAATCATTTACCTACTTGATCACTTATAGAGATAAAAGTACATTGAGTGGTGTGGTGCAAAATGACTATGTAGAATTATTAGCTCCTTTTGATCCAACAAGAATTGGAAAACAACCATTAGCAGCGCACACTAAACACGAATGGAACACCATTGGGTTTGATTTTATATCTGCACCTCAACATCGATTCACCTATACCTTATCCAGTAGAACGGGTGGCTATTATGCCAATGGAAAGTTGTTTAGCTTGACTGCAAATGTGGGATATAGAATACAACCATATGTTAATATTGATATTTCAAGCACATATAATCATATTGATTTACCACAGCCATGGGGTAAGAATAATTTTTTATTAGTGGGTCCTAAGGTAGATATCACCATGACCAATACATTATTCTTTACTACCTTCTTCCAATACAATGAGCAAACAACGAATATCAATTTCAATACAAGATTTCAATGGAGATACAAACCAGCATCTGACTTATTCATTGTATATACAGACAACTATTATATAGGACCTGTTTTTGTAAAGAATAGAGCGGTTGTTTTAAAATTTACTTATTGGTGGAACAAATGATAATTAAGGCTAAAATAAATTAGCCTTAATTATCATTTTATCTTTTTTATTTTTCTTCAATCTCCCCATCTACTAAAACCATATGGTTTTAGTAGTCAGTATTCACATAATTATTTTTATCAAGCTCTTGTAATTTAGTATATTTAGTATCTATAAATCAAACATATGAATAGCAAAAAAGCCCTTTTTTTATTAGCAACATTAGTATCTAGTGTTTCTCTACTAGCACAAACAATGGATAATAGTTTGTTTGCTGGATTAAGATATAGAAATATTGGGCCACATAGAGCAGGAAGAACCGTGGGTATATCTGGAGTGGCATCACAACCCAATGTATTTTATATTGGCGTGAACAATGGTGGTGTTTGGAAGACCACTGATTATGGCCATACATGGAATCCCATTTTTGATTCACAAAAAACCGGATCAGTGGGCGATGTAATTGTTGCTCCATCTAATCCGAATGTAATTTATGTAGGAAGTGGTGAAGGTATTCAAAGACCCGATCTTTCAATAGGTGATGGTTTATACAAATCAACGGATGCAGGTAAAACATGGATGCACCTTGGTTTACATGATGCACAACAAATTGGGGGTTTAAGTGTAGACCCTCTTAATGAAAATAGAATTTTTGTAGCTGCACTCGGACATCCTTATGGTCCTAACAAAGAAAGAGGCGTTTATAGAAGTTTAGATGGAGGTAAAACTTTAGAACAGGTTTTATATATTGACGAGAACACTGGAGCTGTGCAAGTAATGATAGATCCTAATCATCCAAATATTGTGTTTGCCACTATGTGGGCTGCAAGACAAGGACCATGGGAAAATGGAGCATGGAATGGTGAGGCAAGTGGTTTATATAAATCAACAGATGGTGGAAATACTTGGAGAAAAATAGAGAAGGGTTTTCCTACAACCAAACAAGATGGATTAGGTAGAATTGGATTCACGATTGCACAAAGTAATTCTGCTAGAATGTATGCAACAGTTGATTCAGAAAAAAAAGGAGGCGTATATAGAAGTGATGATGCTGGTGAATCTTGGTATTTATTAACTGAGGATCCAAGGTTCTGGGGAAGAGGAAGCGATTTTGCAGAAGTAAAAACAGATCCAACCAATGAAGACATTGTATACTCTGCCAATGTAGTGATGTGGAAGTCTACTGATGGTGGTCATCATTGGACAGGAATTAAAGGAGCACCAGGTGGAGATGACTATCATAGATTTTGGATTAACCCAACCAATCCAAAAATTATTGCAGTGGGTTTAGACCAAGGTGGTACTATTACAGTGAATGGTGGTGAAACTTTTTCAAGTTGGTACAATCAAGCAACTGCTCAGTTTTATCATGTAAGTACGGATAATGCTTTTCCCTATAATGTATATGGTGGTCAACAAGAAAGTGGTTCTGTAGGAATTGCTTCCAGATCAAATGATGGTAATATTACATTTAGAGAATGGCATCCAGTGGGTGTAGAAGAATATGGTTATGTAGCAGCAGACCCTTTAGATCCTAACATTATATATGGAGGTAAAATTACTAAGTACGATAAGAGAACTGGTCAGGTACAAAATATTTCACCAGAACCTGTTCGATCAGGTAATGTAAGATTTATCAGAACAGCACCTGTTCTATTTTCACCAGTAGACAATAAAACTTTATTCTTCTCTGGAAATATTATTTTCAAAACCACTAACGGTGGAGATACCTGGGAAACAATCAGTCCAGATTTATCTAGAGAAGCATGGGATATTCCTGCAAGTGTAGGTATCTACACAAGTAAAGACATGTTGACCATGAAAAGAAGAGGTGTAGTATATACGCTTGCACCATCTTATAAAAATATCAATACTTTATGGGCTGGAACAGATGATGGTTTAATTCATATTACTAGAGATGGTGGCAAAAATTGGAAAAACATTACTCCAGCAGAAATTACTTCTTGGAGTAAAGTGTCTTTAATTGATGCAAGTAGATTTGATGATAACACTGCCTATGTAGCAGTGAATAGAATTAGATGTGATGATCAAGCTCCTTATATTTTTAAAACCACAGATGGTGGAGCTTCTTGGAAAAAAATTGTAACTGGTTTACCCAATGAACCAATCAATGCAGTAAGAGAAGATGCTGTAAGAAAAGGTTTATTATTTGCAGGTTCTGAAAATGCAGTATATGTATCATTTGATGCTGGAGAACATTGGCAGTCTTTACAATTGAATATGCCTTCTACTAGTATTAGAGATTTAGTCATTAAAGATGATGATTTAGTGATTGGAACGCACGGAAGAAGTTTTTGGATTTTAGATAATATAAGTTCTTTAAGACAATTGAATGCTTCTACTAAAAATCAAGTTGCATTATTTAAGCCACAGGTGGCTACTCGTGTTAGATGGAATATGAACACAGATACTCCATTGCCACCTGAAGAGCCAGCTGGCGAAAATCCTCCAGATGGTGCAATGATTGAATATTATTTACCAAATACAACGAACGATGTTGTGCAAATTGATATTTTAAATCAACAAAAAGAAATAGTAAGAACTTTTAAGAGTAATGATACTTTGTATACAATTCCAGAAGTAAATATTCCTTTATATTGGATTAGACCTCAACAAATATTATCTAATCAAACGGGAATGCATAGATTACTTTGGGATATGAAATATGCTCCATTGAATTTACCGGTATCTTACCCGATGACTGCTGTAAAAAACAATACTGCACCAGATGCAACCGCTCCTTGGGTTTTACCGGGCACCTATACAATTAGAATGACTGTTGGTGGTAAAACTTTAGAACAAGCATTGGAAATCAAAATGGATCCTAGAGTAAAGACAACTATGGCAGATTTACAAAGACAACATAATTTATCTAAAGCTTGTTATGATGCCAGAAAACAAGCTATGATCAAGTATCCTCAAATTGATAGAAAATTAAGTTCTCTATTTGAAATATTAGATAATACAGATATGGCTCCTACCAAAACAGTAGAAACAGCTGTTAAAAATGTATTAGAAGAATTACAAAAAACGATCAGTAAATTATAAAGAAATAAATGTTTAATAAAAAAGGGGGTAATAAACTACCCCCTTTTTTATTTCTTATAATCAAATACTAGATTACAAAAAGCTTTTACTCCATTGATGAACCCCGACTCGTCTAAATAAAAATCGGGCGTATGATGTCCACCCACTTCATTTGATTTTTTCCCTTTTTCCATTCCTCCTAAACTAAAAAAGAAAGTAGGAGCTCTTTCTCCATAAAAAGAAAAATCTTCAGCAGCTGTTGTCCAATTAGATTCTAATACATTTTCAACACCTGCCACTTTGGTTAATGAAATAGCAGCTTTTTTTGCTAATGCAGGATCATTATAATTTACCAAAGTCTGTGTTTTTATATCTACCTCAACTGTTGCTCCATTGGCTGCTGCAATCGCATTCGCAGTTTGTTTTATTTTTTCATGTGTTTCTTTTCTCATAGTTGCATCTAATGAACGAATGGTGCCATCCATTTGAGCTGTTTCTGGAATAATATTTGCTCTTACGCCTGCATGTAATGAACCTACAGAAATCACCAAAGGGGCTTTGGTTAAATCAGATTGTCTACTTACAATATGTTGAAGCCCCTCAATAATTTGCGCAGATACTACTATTGGATCTACACTTCCCCATGGCATTGCACCATGACTTCCCTTGCCATGAATAATTATTTTAAATAAATCAGAAGATGCCTGTGCAGCTCCTGATTTGAATGCCAACATCCCTGCAGGTAACTGTGCTGCCATATGTAAACCAAATACCACATCTAATTTTGGAAAATCCATAGCACCTTCTTTAATCAACAATGGCGCACCACCCTCTTCATTGTTAGGTGCCCCTTCTTCTGCAGGTTGAAATAAAAACACTACTGTACCTGCAAGATCTTTCTGCATATCTTTTAAGGTTTTAGCAGTTGCCATTAATATAGCTGTATGCGCATCGTGTCCACAAGCATGCATCACACTTACTTGTTGACCATTGTATTCTGATTTTACTTTGGATGCAAAAGAAATGGGAGCTCGCTCTAATACTGGCAAAGCGTCTATATCAGCTCTTAATCCAATATTGGGACCTGGCTTGGCACCTTTTAAAATAGCCACTACACCGGTTTTGGCAATAGGATATTTGACTTCCAAACCAATTGATTTCAAATAATCTGCGATGTATTTACCTGTATTAAACTCTCTGTTGGATAGTTCAGGAAACTCATGAAAATGACGACGCCATTCAATTAAATTAGGCTCAACCTGTTTGGTTAAATCGTTAAAGTTTTTGGGTAATACTTGTGACTGAGCACTTACACAAAAAATCAATCCAATGGCTATCATTAATTGTTTCATAGATAAAATTTTATGGAATTTACAAAATTTGGCTAACTTAATACCATGATAAGAAGCATAAAGTCATTTAAATACCTCACTCCATTTGTACTATATGTATTGGGATTGATCGCATTTAATGGAACTGGTATCTTGTGTTGGTTACCATTATTATATACCTTTTTTGTGGTTCCTGGAGTGGAGTTATTGCTTAAACCTGATGCAAACAATTTAGACGAGGTAGAAGAAGCTTTGGCAAAAAGCAATAAAATCTATGATATCATTTTATACTTCGCAGTGATCATGCAGTATTATTCTTTATATACTTTTTTTAATGCATTAACAGTTGAAGGAATTTCAACAATGGATATTTTTGGAAAAGTAATGACTATGGGTTTATTATGTGGCACATTCGGCATCAATGTTGCACACGAATTAGGGCATAGAGTTAATCAATTTGAACAAACACTTGCAAAATTATTATTGTTGACTAGTTTGTATATGCATTTTTATATTGATCATAATCAAGGGCATCATAAACATGTAGCCACTCCTGGAGATCCAAGTTCTGCCAAATTGAATCAATCTCTATATGCGTTTTGGCCACAAACCCTAATAGGCACTTACATGAGTGCTTGGCATATAGCTGGAAAGGCTTTGAAGAAAAAAGGTAAATCTGCATTTTCTATACACAACGAAATGTTACAATTTCAAATCATACAAGCGGCATTTGTTTTTGGCGTGTATTGGTTCTGGGGTGGTACGGTAACATTATTATTTATTGCAGCAGCATTAATGGGTGGTATGTTATTAGAGACCGTGAACTATATAGAGCATTATGGCTTAAGCAGAAATAAAACAACTGAAGATAGTTACGAAAGAGTACAACCTCATCATAGCTGGAATAGCAATCATGTGATTGGAAGATTGATGCTATTTGAATTAAGTAGACATAGCGATCATCATTACTTAGCATCCAGAAAATATCAAGTGCTAAGACATATGGACCAGGCGCCACAAATGCCTACAGGTTATCCTGGAATGATATTGCTTTCATTAGTGCCACCACTTTGGTTCAAAGTAATGCACTCAGAAATAAAAAAACAAGGAATACAAGTATAATTATTGTTGTTGGGTATTGGTCATTTTAATTACAAAAATTCCCGCAGTGCTAATATCTCCTGGTTTTAAAGAAGATAAGTCCACCACAATATTTTTTCCTTTTCTTTTCCAACTAGGCTGGTGCTTAGAACCTAATACGGTTAATGTTGCATCTGCACTTGCTTGTACATCTCTTATAGTAATACTGTTTTGATAATTAGGCATGATGCAATACAAGTCATCTCCTTTCTTGGTAAAGAAACTTTCAATATAGGCACTATCTGTTTTAGGTACTACCAATTTAGCTACTTTATAATCTGCCATAAAGCTTGCTGATTTTTTTGCAGGCATTTTACCTAAAGTCCATTGAGCTGGTTTTTTAAAAGCAGTAGTTCCATAAATGGCTTCACCATTTACTTCCAACCAATCTCCAATATCAGATAATCTTTGTTGTAAGATCACTGGAATATTACCATCAGCATCTGGTCCAATATCTAATAAAAAATTACCTCCTCTTGAAACAATATCATTTAACATCAAAATCAATTCTCTACTAGACTTATAATCTTTTAATTGCTCGTTTCTATTATAACCATAAGAACTACCAATGCCTTGACTCTCTTCCCATATAATACTTGCATCCATTCCACTTCCATATTCAGAAGTGGTGTACATGGCGCCATGATTCTTTTCTCTAGTATTATTTCCCCAGCGATCGTTCACTACTACATTGTCTTTTACGGGAGATTCATTAAATAACCATGCCAATAATTCAGGGCTCTTCCATGCTGTATCGGAAATATCCCATTCGCCATCAGAAAAAATAACAGAAGGCTTATACTTAGTTACTAAATCTTTAAACTGTGGGGTCATATGTTTTTCAACATATTTCTTTCGATCATGTAACCACATTGGATTAAACCATTCGTATAGTGAATAATAATAACCCATTTTTAATCCACTATTTCTAACTGCTTCAGACAAGTCTCCCAATAAATCTCTTTTAGGGGTTCCAGTTACAGCATTCCATGGTCTATTCCAATCTCTATCTGCTTCTGCACTATTCCATAAAGTATATCCATCATGATGCTTAGAAGTAAGTACTACATATTTAGCACCTGATTTTTTAAATAGATCCGCCCATTGAGTAGGTTCAAACATTTCAGCTTTAAACATTGGCTCGAATTGCTCATAAGTAAAACTGCTTCCATAATTTTTATTATGGAAGTCAATAAATTCTTTTTTCTTTTCAAACAATCTATATCTATACCACTCTGCATAACTATAACCATCATTTGACCAGGCTGGCGCAAATGCAGGAACAGAGTATACACCCCAATGAATAAAGATGCCAAACTTATCTTGATTAAACCAAGATGGAATTTTTCTAGTATTTAAAGATTCCCAGTTAGCTTCATACTTTTTTTGTGCATCTACTTGTATAAAAGCAAAAACTAAAACAATGGCAACAATAATTTTTTTCATATAATTCAATTAATAATTTGATAATTCATTAGAAGCTGTCTGCTTCTCTATAAGATTTGATCAATGCCAATTCTCCTTCTTTTCCAGCACCTGCATTTCCATGTTCCATACCCATTACCCCTTTGTATCCTTTTTGGTGTATATGTTTGAAAATATTTTTATAATTCATTTCGCCCGTGCCAGGTTCCTTACGACCAGGATTGTCTCCAATTTGGAAATACCCTATCTCGTCCCAGCATTTATCAATATTAGCAATAATATTACCCTCATTTCTTTGCATATGGTACATATCAAATAAAATTTTGCAAGCACTGCTATTCATTGCTTTACAAATGGCATAAGTTTGATCCGAATGTCTTAAAAATAATTCTGGAGTATCACTCAATGGTTCTAATACCATTACTAAATTGTTCTTTTCTAAAATTTCTACTCCTGGTCTTAATGCTTCTAAAACATTAGCGAGTTGCATGTCTAAAGATTTTGAGTGATCGTAATTTCCAGGAACCACTGTCATATGTTTAGCATTACATCTACTTGCAACATTCACCGCTTCTGTACAGTAGTCAACAAATTTCTTTCTCCATGCCTTATCGCCACTTGTCATCGAAACGCTTAAAGGCCAATTGTCAAAACTAATTACAAAAACACCCATTGTCATACCTAAGCTAGCAAGTGTATTACCAATTTTTTCTTGCATTGCAGGGGTTCTTCCCATCATGCCATTATCTTCAATAGATCTAAAACCCATACTGTGCGCAAATTTGATTTGCTCAATAAAATCATCACCAGCATGAGACCTAAACATGCCATCATGAAAGCCATAATTAAGTTTAAATGTTGCCTCTGCTAAAGGAGACTCTGTAGTATTTGCAAATGCACTAGTGCTGAGCAATGCTCCGCTAGCCATTAAATTTTGTTTTAAGAAATTACGACGCTCCATGATTTAAATTTTAATTCCTTAAATTTAAGTATATCTAATTACAAGAACAAGTTGAATAAATTTCTTTTACTCATTATAATAGCTTGCTTTGGTTTTATTACAGCAAGTGGACAATTCAAGAAGTATACCTATTATGCTGATAAAATGGGTTCTCCTTTAAAAATAATCATTGGCACTGAATCAAATCAAATAGATAGTGTACAATCAACACAACTTGCACAAGAAACATTTAAACTAATTGATTCACTCAAACATATATTAAGTGATTACGATAAAACCAGTGAATTAAGTTGGATCAACGAACATGCTGGAAAAGGCGTACAACCTATAAGTCCAATATTGGAAGAGATATTGGTAATAGCACAAAAAGCTTATTATCAAACAAAAGGCGCTTATAATATTGCTATTGGGCCGCTTAGTGTACTTTGGAGAAATGCAAGACAAAGCAAGTTATTCCCCCATGCATCTCAGATTAAAGCAGCAAAAGAATTGATACAATTTGATCAAATTGGTATTGATACCATGTATCATCGAATTAATATTCCTAAAGCAGGGATGAAATTGGATCTAGGAAGTTTAGGAAAAGGTTTTATAGCACAAAAAGCCATGAACTATTTAAAGTCAAAAGGTATTGAATATGCCATGATAGATGCTGGAGGAAAGATAGTGACAATGGCCCCCAATAAAGCTTTTTGGACTATTGGTATTAATCAAATAAGAGATAAAAATAAAGCCATCAATAAAACATTAAAGCTTAGCAATCATGCAGTTGCGACAAGCGGGGATGCCTATCAATTTTTTATCTATAAAGGACATAGATATTCTCATATTATCAACCCTCTCACTGGCTATGGTATAGAAATTCCTAAAAATATTACGGTTATCGCTAGAGATGGGACCACCGCAGACTGGCTTTCTACTGCCTGTAGTATTTTATCTGTTAAAGAAGCACTTGCATTGATTAAAAAATATGACGCTGCTATCTTAATCGCTGTTCAAAAAGATAAATACATTCAATATTATTCCTCCAAGAACTTTAATGCCTTTTTGAATTAGAATTTTAATTAACTTAAAGATTCAAAACGATTGGCTATTGAAAAAGATTTTTCTCTCTTTATTCCTATTTATTTCATTGAATGAAATTGTTGCACAAGAATTCAGTAGCTATAAGCAATTAATTCCCGGCTCAAATTTATATTTTAAAATGGTACCTATTCCGGCAGGAAGTTTTACCATGGGTAATAAACAAATAGCACTAAGTGAATTTTGGATGGGTGCATTTGAAGTAACCAGAGACGAGTTTGATATTTTTTTAAAAGATGAACAAACTAGCCAAAATTCAAAATTAGACGCTATTACAAGACCTAGTCCACAATATGTAGATCTTTCATGGGGCATGGGAAAAGAAGGAGGCTATCCTGCAAACAGCATGTCGCAATTGTCTGCATTAATGTATTGCAAGTGGTTGTATCAAAAAACAAAAGTGTTTTATAGATTACCTACAGAAGCGGAATGGGAATACGCCTGCAAGGCGGGTAGCACCACGCAATATTTTTTTGGAAATAATGCAGCACTCTTAGATCAATATGCATGGTATCAAAAAAATAGCAAAGCCGTGTATCATAAAGTGGGACAAAAGAAAGCAAACGCTTGGGGCCTATATGATATACTGGGTAATATCTTAGAATGGACATTAGATCATTATTCCGAAAACAGCATAGAAACCATGTCCACAAAGGATCCTATGATTCCAGCCAATAATGCAAAATATCCTAAAGTATTAAAAGGTGGCAGTTTTTTAGACAATGCTTTACAATTAAAATCTGCAGAAAGATTTCATTCAGATCCTATTTGGAATAGACGCGATCCACAAATTCCTAAAAGCAAATGGTGGTTAACAGAAGCTAAACAGGTTGGCTTTAGACTAGTAAGACCAAAGAAACAGCCAACAGAAGAAGAAGTAAATCAATTTTTCAATAACTATATTCACTTATAAAAACGATTGTATGAAAAACCTAAACAATGAATCAAGAAGAGATTTTGTTATTAATAGCAGCTTAATGGCTGGAGGATTAATGACAGCTCCTCTTTTATCCAAAGCAAACTTTTTTTCTGGTGCAGAAGATACTATTAAAGTAGCAGTGGTAGGCTGTGGCGGAAGAGGAACTGGTGCTGCTATGCAAGCATTGTCAAGCAAACAAAATGTAAAAATTGTGGCAATGTGTGATGCATTCAAAGACAATCTAGATAATTGCCATAAAGCATTAACAGAAGAAATTAATAATAGTATTGGTGAATTAGCTAAAAGATTAGATGTTCCAGAAGAAAGAAGATTTACTGGATTTGATGGATATAAAAAAGCCATTGCATTAGCCGATGTAGTAATATTAGCCACCCCTCCAGGTTTCAGACCTATTCACTTCGAAGAAGCTATTAATCAAGGTAAGCATGTGTTTATGGAAAAGCCTGTAGCAACTGATCCTGCAGGTGTTCAAAAAGTATTAGCTACTGCAGCAATTGCCAAGCAAAAGAAATTAAATGTAGTAGTTGGATTACAAAGACATTATCAAAATTCTTATAGAGAATTATTTAAAAGAAAAGATTTGATTGGTAATATCACTAGCATGCAAGCATGGTGGGATAATGATGGCGTTTGGACCAGACCAAGAAAAGCGGGTCAAACAGAAATGGAATACCAAATGCGTAACTGGTATTATTTTAATTGGTTATGTGGTGATCATATTACCGAACAACATATTCATAATTTAGATGTGATCAATTGGTTCAAAGGTGGTTATCCAGTGAAAGCGCAAGGATTTGGTGGAAGACAGGTTAGAACAAGTAAAGAGCATGGAGAAATTTTTGATCACCACTTTGTAGAGTTTGAATATGCAGATGGTTCTATTTTAAATAGTCAGTGTAGACATATGCCAGGCACCATGAGTAGAGTGGATGAATTATTAATCGGCACGAAGGGAAGAATTGCCTGTGGTGCTGCACATATTAAAGATCATAGTGGTAAAATTATTTATCAGTACGATACTAAAAAAGAAAACAACCCTTATCAAACAGAACACGATGAATTATTTGCAGCCATTGCAAAAGGTGAATACAAATTTGCTGATGCAGAGAATGGCGCAAAAAGTACAATGACTTCTATCTTAGGTAGAATGGCTACTTATAGTGGACAAATGGTTTATTGGGATAAAGCCATCAATTCTGGTTTAGATATTCATCCAAAGGTATACGCTTGGGATGCAACACCACCAGTGGTTCCAAACGCTGATGGTAGCTACCCTATTGCAATACCAGGTATTACAAAATATTAATTAAGGTATTTAGGTGAAGAAGAGATACCAGGTATTATTAGTATTAGCGATTCTGTCCATGATTACTTTCTTGGATAGAATCGCTTTATCTTCTGCAAGTGCATCCATCATGAACGATTTGCATATTAGTATCAATCAATGGGGATGGATACTAGGTATGTTTACTATTGCTTATGCAGCATTTGAAATTCCAACAGGATGGTTGGGAGACAAATTTGGTGGAAAGAAAATTTTAATTCGCGTAGTACTTTGGTGGTCATTGTTCACCATCCTTACAGGATTCGCGAATGGATTTTTGATGTTGCTTTTAGTAAGATTTTTATTTGGTATGGGAGAAGCAGGTGCTTATCCAAACACTTCTATTGTGTTATCAAAATGGTTTCCTGCATTTGAACGAGGACGCGCACAAGCTGTAATATGGGGCGCTTCAAGATTAGGAGCAGCATTAACTCCTTTCGTTGTATTACCTATTCAACAAAAATATTCTTGGCACACTAGTTTTTATATTTTAGGATTTATAGGAATACTCTGGACTTTGTTTTGGATTTTTTGGCATAAAGAAGAACCTGCTCA
>CALCEA010000052.1 GCA_937900675.1 uncultured Chitinophagaceae bacterium | reverse complement strand
GGGTCACTTCCGCCGCCCATGACTCCGCCGGTCCGGATCGTATAGCAGAGGTTCTGGCGGGTCTGCGGAACCATCTACCGCTGATCCGAGCTATTGGTTTCAACGGCGTCGAATCCTACGTCCGCTGGGGTTGGGTCGAGCGCGCGCCGGGGGTTTATGACTGGAGTTACTACGACGCGATACTCGAGGAGATTGAAAAGCATTGAACTATTTTCACTCTGCGTTGCAGATCAGTCAGTGAAATGATGTAAATTTGTTATGGGAATTTTCTTTGACATATAACGGATTGAATGATATACTAATATCGTCAAATGGGTTGTATTTTATATTTTCTTTTATTTCTATACTTTTCATTAATTAAACTTGTCATCATTTCTGGTTCATTTTCCATGTAAAATTGATACAATGGGGATTTCACCATTATTTTTGGATGTTTATTAAAAAATGATAAATGCTCTTTCTTTACTTCATTAAGGTCAATTGATAATTCCTCAGCAATCTTTTGGTGAGTTAGGTATTCAGACTTGCCTCCATATATTGAAACTGCAATATTTGGATGTAAGCATACGAAATCACACTCTACAATTGGTTCCCCATTTATTGTAATCATGTTTCTAATATAACTAGGCATTAATGTAAGTGAGTCAACTATCCTACCTCCTGAATATTCACTACCAACAATAGGAATATTCAACCCCTCGTCAGTTAAATATTGATAGATTTTCATGCCATCTTCTATAAAAGAGTATTTTGTTTTATCACTGTAGTAGCTTTTACAATGTTTTCCAAAAGAATTTAGCTTTTTCCCTTTTTTAGTCACATAACCTCTTTTTATTAGCATCTTGGATTTATCTAAGGCTTCTTCATAGGTAGGCAATTTTAAACTTGGATAAAATTCAATTAAGTTGCAACAAATAATATTATCAATACTTTGGTTATAAATTCGTTCCTGATTCTTTTTCCATAGTTCTTTTGCTAGCTCAGTTTTAAGTTCATATTTTTTAACTCCCTTACCTAAATAGTTTTCACCAAGCCTGTGACCATAGCATTTTATTCCTCTAGCAGATTCATGGTCACATTCAATAATACTTCCACTTTTTAGCCCTATTTCAAGCACTTCTCTTATTGCCTTATAGGTATTAGGTTCAACTTTAAAAAACTCTCTTAAATAGTCTGATTTCAGCGATTTCCAGCCTTCTTCATTTTCACCATTAATCCATGTAAAGTATGTAGATGTTAATAGGGATAAAAATAGCAAACAAAGCTCTATAGCTACCTCAATATCTTCGTGAACATTCTTTAACTGCTTCTTTGAGACCCTTCTTAATGAATACTCCACCTTGGCAGGAATGTGAATTAGGTTTTGCTTTCTAAATAATAGAGGATTCTTAACATAAATGTAGTCATATGGAGTGATGTTCAAATCCTCTGAAACACTTGTCTGTGTTGTATCTGAGCCTCTTATACTATTACCTGTAGTATCTACATCATTAATGTAATAGTAATTAGTGCTTTGATAGTAGAATTTAGATGGTATTGATTGTTGTTGATGGTGGTTTGTAGTTGTTGTTTGGTAGTTACTGTACTTTTGAGTTGACACTAACATGCTTGGTAGTTTTGACTGCACATTAGTATAGAATTGACTTTCCATCTGATTGAACCATTTAATAAGTTTAGATTGTTATGGTACAATTACCTAATTGCACCAAATCTGCTTAGGACAAAAAAATGACCTAACAGCAAACGGCTATTAAATGATTTAGATATGCAGAATACTATGACTCTGCCTTAATAATCAACCATTAAATAACTTTAGATCCATTCATTATAAATAGAAAAAAAGTGGGTGTTATAAAGAACACTTGGTTGAAATAGTGTTAAGTCATTAAGAATTAAACACTGAATTTTTATCCTTATTTGGACAAATAATAAGATACAAAATTACAGATCATTTTCGTAACTCCAAAAGATTGTATGAAGAATTTAGGAAAATAGGTTAACTAAACTAGTTATGTTAAATTATTGTTACCTGGGTTACCTTGTAAAAACAACTACTAATATTTGGCAAGAATAATGTCCCTTACTTTTTGTTTAATTTCTTTCCTAGCAAAAGAGTGATCGATTGCTTCTAGATTGCATCTTTTAAATTGCTCAAGATTCCAATTGAAGACCATTTCTACAAGCTTATACTCAGAACTTAAAGTAATTGGGGATACTGTCCTAGCATCTGTGTTTAAACTCATAGAAACACCAGAATTATAAATTTTGCTTAATGAGTGGTTTTCAATTTTATCAAATACATTGGTTTGAACATTGCTAGTAGGGCAAACTTCCAAATGAATATTATTTTGCTTTAAATAGGTCAATAAATTAACATCCTCAGCACTTCTAACTCCATGACCAATTCTTTGTGGATGAAAATTTTGTAGAGTCTCCCATACACTTTCAGCACCTTTTGCCTCTCCAGCATGAGCAGTAGAAGGAATACCCCACTCATTAATTAAATTAAATGCTTTAATATGATTATTTATTGGGAACCCTGCTTCATTTGCAGCAATATCAAACCCAACAATATGTGTTCCCTTGAATTTTTTTACTAATTCAGCAGTTTCAATGCTTTGTTCTTCAGTGAAATGCCTTAATGTACACAAGATTACACCAGCTTCAACACCATATAATTTAATCCCTTCTTCTGTAGCATCATTTACAGCCTTAACAACTTCATATGGTGTTAACCCTTTGTAAACATGCTGAAGTGGTGCAAACCTAAATTCAGCATAAACAACATTGTCTTGTTTTAATTGCTTAAATAGGTCTAATGTTACAAGCCTAAGTTGCTCTTTAGTTTGCATTAACTCAAAGCCCTTAATTGCTCTTTTAATATAATCTGCAAGATCTGTACATTTTGGTGGAGCAATAAATGATTCCTTGTATTCCTCATAGGATACTTGGGGACTAATTGTTTTAACAACCTCATAGCTCAAAGAACAATCCAAATGAAGATGTAATTCTACTTTAGGAAGGGATTCGTAATGATTTTTCTGTCCAAAAATCTGATTTGTAAAAAACATAAGTAAAAAAAGGGTAAATAATGCTTTCATAAATAAGAATATTAAGCAAAATAATACATTGAATTGGATAATTTTGGGACATTTGTCCTATGATACTGAAAAATAATGCCATTCTAAATTTGATAAGTACCTTGGAAAATAAGGGTGTAATTAAAGGTATCAAAAAGGTAGAGTTCAAAAAGAATCAAAATATTGTTTCAGCAAATAAATACTTGAAACAGGTTTATATTATTAAAACTGGAGTAGCTAAATGTGTGATAAATGAGGAGAATGACAAAAATTTTCTTATTGAGTTTCTAGGTGAAGGTGAAATAATTGGTGAAATTGAAGCAATATTGGGATTTAAAACAATGACCACAGTAGTAGCTATGACTGAAATAGTTGCATTCAATATTGAGCTAAGTTCTTTTAAGGAGCTTCTTACGACCAATAGAGAATTTAATAACCAACTTCTTGCAGAATTAGCAAATAGATTAAGACTTACTGGATTAAGATCATCATATCAGCAATTAAATACAATTGAAAACTCACTTAGTAAAATATTACACCTACTCAAAGAACAATCTTTAGAATTAAGTAAAAAGGAATTAGCTGAGTATCTTGGCATAAGTTTAAGGAGCTTAAATCGTGAACTACAAAAGCTAAGTAATACCCCCAAATTATTATAACTAGGTATTTTTACTGTATAAATGAGACAAGGGTATGCATTAAATGGCTTTTTCTTACTAAAAATCAATTATTCCAAATGTATCCCCCCAATATTTTTAATATAGCAATAACATGCATAAATGATAATTTTTAGTAGGTAAACACTTTAAGAGTACTCCCAAAGGACAAACCCCTCTAAAAGCTTGGGATGCTATTATCCCCCACACTAAAAATTATTAAAATGGATAATGAAATTGATTATTTAGTAGCAGATGAAAATTGCAAACAGGCAATTAAAGAGCTAATGTTTGATGCAAACAGACTAAAATGGCTTAAAAAATACAGAAGATTATATGAAAAGGTCAATCTTAGTCCCAAAGAGCTTCCAAATGTTGCAAATGCAAATTTTGATGGGGTTGTTTATGAGATCGGAAGAGCACACGTCTGAACTC